>CANHIR010000057.1 GCA_947461015.1 Bacteroidota bacterium
AATTGAGGGGAATACTATTTGTCCATTAGGCGACGCGGCTGCATGGCCGGTGGCTGCTGCAATCCGTCATTTCCGTGATGAGTTTGAATGGCATGTAAACAATCCTGAATTATCACAAACAAGCAATTTTGGTTTACAACACTATGCAGATCCAATTCATGTACCTGCATAATATAGAAAGATAAACTATGAGCGAACAAATATTATTTAAAGTAACCGTTGACGGCATCACCATAGAAGTTCCAGCTGGAACTACTATTTTACAAGCGGCGCGTCAAATTGGTGGCGAGGTAGCACCTCCAGCAATGTGTTATTATAGCAAATTAAAGGGTAGTGGCGGAAAGTGTCGTACCTGTTTGGTAGAGGTTTCAAAAGGTTCGGAAAAGGATCCAAGGCCCATGCCAAAATTAGTAGCTTCTTGCCGCACTACAGTAATGGATGGTATGGAAGTTAAAAATATTACCAGCGAAAAAGTGATTGATGCACGTGCAGGTGTGGTAGAGTTTTTATTATTGAATCATCCATTAGACTGTCCTATTTGTGATCAGGCTGGGGAGTGTCATTTACAGGATTTAAGTTTTGAACATGGTAAAGCAAAAACAAGATTTGAATTCCAAAAAAGAACTTTCAAAAAACATGACTTAGGGGAAAATATACAATTACATATGACGCGTTGTATACTTTGTTACCGTTGTGTATTTACTGCGGACCAATTAACAAATAAACGTGTTCATGGAATTTTGGATAGAGGAGATCATGCTGAAATTGCAACACATATTGAAAAGAGTTTGGACAATGAATTTATAGGCAATGTGATTGACGTTTGTCCAGTAGGTGCTTTAACAGATAAAACATTCCGCTTCAAAAATCGTGTTTGGTTTTTAAAGCCAATGGACGCACATCGTGACTGCCCTACTTGTAACGGTCGCGTAACATTATGGAACAGAGGGGATGAAGTTTATAGAGTAACAGCGAGAAAGGATGAGTGGGGTGAAATTGAAGATACGCCCGATGGAAAGCCAGGATGGATTTGCAACACTTGCCGTTTTGATAAAAAAGACGCAAAGGATTGGGTGATTGAAGGACCCCGTGCCATTAGTCGTGCGTCGGTTATTTCTCAAGGACATTATGCAGGCAATGTAGGAACGACCATTCCTACTGAAACCTTTAAAGCAGTAAATGGCGGAAGGACACCACATTTATTGATGGACATACATGACGAAAGCGAAGTGAACCAACAAAACATTCATTTGGGACAGATTCAGGGACCTTCTCATGGCGATACTTTTAATAAAATTGAAAACGCTTCCTAAGCGCTATAATAAATTATAACATGACAATTCTTGCACTTGATTGGGCTTTAGTAATAGAAAAATTAATAATGATTGCTATTATTGTTTTTGCTAGCTTAGGTATAGCCCTTTATACCACTTTTGCAGAACGTAAAGTAGCTGCTATTTTACAAGATCGTCCAGGTCCAAGCCGAGCTGGGCCTTTTGGATTGCTTCAACCTTTAGCGGATGGACTAAAGCTAATCATGAAAGAAGAAATTATTCCCAATGCTGCCAATAAGTGGTTGTTTATTTTAGGTCCTGGTTTAGCGATGACTGCAAGTTTAATGACTTGTGCAGTGATTCCATGGGGTAGTGCCATTGATATTTTTGGAAGACATGTTGAATTACAAATTGCAGATGTAAACATTGGTATTTTATATGTATTCGCAGTAGTAAGCATGGGCGTATATGGCATCATGATTGGAGGATGGGCGTCAAACAATAAATTTTCTTTAATGTCAGCCCTTCGTGCAGCATCTCAAGCCATTAGTTATGAGTTGGCAATGGGTTTGGCATTGATTGCATTGTTAATGACAACGGGTTCTCTAAGTTTAAAAACTATTGTTGAACAACAAGTACAAGGAAGCTGGTGGAACATTGTTTATCAACCGTTGGGTTTTTTAATTTTCTTTATTACTGCAATGGCGGAGTGTAATAGAACGCCGTTTGACTTACCAGAAGCTGAAAACGAATTAAACTTTGGATACCATCAGGAGTATTCTTCTATGAAATTGGGATTCTACTTATTTGCTGAATACATCAATATGATTATGAGTAGTGCAATTATGGCTTCTATGTATTTTGGAGGTTATGATTTGCCATTCTTTAATGAAGCAAGTGTAGCGCCAAATATTGCAGCTATGATTGGTGTAGGAACCTTATTAATTAAGATTGTATTATTTATATTCTTATTTATGTGGATTCGCTGGACCATTCCAAGATTCAGATATGATCAATTAATGGGATTGGGTTGGAAAACATTAATTCCATTGGCATTGTTTAACATGCTCCTAACAGGCGCAGTAATATTAGCAAAATTATAATTTTTAATAAAGACATTTTTTGAATACCATGCAAGCATTAACCAACAAAGCACAAGCAGTAAACCGAAAACCAATGACGTTTTGGGAGCGCTTGTATTTGATTAATATTATCAAAGGCATGATGATTACTTTTAGTCACATGTTTAAAAAACAACCCACCATTCGCTATCCCGAAGAGAAGCGTGAGTTTAGCCCAGTATTTAGAGGGTTACACGTTCTAAATAGAGACGAAGAAGGACGTGAGCGTTGCACAGCATGTGGATTATGTGCTGTTGCTTGTCCTGCCGAAGCCATTACCATGGAAGCAGCCGAGCGTGTTGAAGGAGAGGAAAATTTATATAGAGAAGAAAAGTATGCAGCCAAGTATGAGATTAACATGCTGCGTTGTATTTTTTGTGGATTGTGTGAAGATGCATGCCCTAAAGATGCAATTTACTTAAGTGAAACTTTTGCGCCTGCGAATTTTACACGCAAAGGATTTATTTATGGAAAACCTGATTTATTAATTCCGAACCCAAAAACAGAAGCAGGTGCTTTTGCAGAGGCAAAAGGAGTAGAAGCCTAACTAATATGAATACATTAGAAATTTTATTTTTCGCGTTGTCTGCATTTGCTATCGTAAGTGCAATAATGGTATTGGTAAGTAAGAATCCAATTCATAGCGTATTGTGGTTAATATTGGTATTCTTCGCAATATCAGGACATTATATTTTATTGAATGCACAGTTCTTAGCCATTGTAAACATTATTGTTTATGCAGGTGCCATAATGGTATTGTTCTTGTTTGTAATCATGTTAATGAATGTAAAAAATGAAAAAGAACCACAAAAAAAATTACTTACAAAATTCATTGGTGTCATATCTGGTGGAAGTCTTTTAGTGTTGTTAATTTCCTTGGTAAAACAAACTTCTCAGCTACAAGGAAAGCAAGTATTAATGAAGGAAGGCACCATTGGTTTAATTCATCCGCTTGGAAAGGCATTGTTTAATGATTATGTTTTGCCTTTTGAAATTAGTAGTGTATTGTTTTTGAGTGCTATGGTGGGAGCAGTCATTATTGGAAAAAAATAAGTAAGAAACAGTAAATAAAATTATTCATAAAAATATTTGGTATGCCTATTCAATATTATATCTTCTTTTGTTTAACGCTATTTAGCATTGGCATGATTGGAGTGCTTACAAGACGAAATGCGATCATTGTGTTTATGTGCGTTGAATTAATGTTAAATGCCGTAAATCTCTTGCTGGTAGCATTTTCAAAAATGCATTATGGAGCAGCCTTGCAGTTAGCTCCGAGCACAACCGCAGGAATTGATGCACAAATTTTTGTGTTTTTCATAATGGTGGTAGCAGCAGCTGAAGTAAGTGTAGGCTTGGCAATAATTGTAATGATGTACAGAAATACACATTCTGTAGACATCAATTTCTTAAATAGATTAAAGAACTAATTCATTTCGCATGAAACTAATAATAGGATTAATTGTACTATGGCCACTGATTGGATTTTTGTTCAATGGGTTAGGACGAAATATTTGGAGTAAAAAAGTAATCGCATATAAGGCTACTGGATATATTGCTATGTCCTTTGTGTTTAGCATCATCGCATTTTTAAATATCCAAACTAATGGTGCTGCAACTGTTCATTATTTTGATTTTATTAATACAGACACAATTAAAATTCCTTTTGATTTTAAGGTAGACGCTTTGTCAAGTTTATTCTTATTGGTTATTACAGGAGTGGGTACATTAATACACTTATATTCCACTGCTTATATGAAGGATGAAGAAGCGCCACATTATGCACGTTATTTTGCTTATTTGAACTTGTTTATTTTTAGCATGTTGTTATTGGTGTTAGGAGACAACTATGTAATTATGTTTATTGGTTGGGAAGGTGTTGGACTTTGCTCTTATTTACTAATTGGTTATTGGTTTACCAATTCCACTTATAATTATGCAGCAAAGAAAGCCTTTATCATGAACCGTATTGGTGACTTGGGCTTTTTATTAGCCATTTTCTGGTTGGTTGTAAAGTTAGGTTCTGTTAGTTATGGCACCGTATTAACAGCTGAAAGTCTTGCTAAATTATCTACTACCGATATAACAGCCATTACTTTATTACTATTTGTAGGAGCCATGGGTAAGAGTGCTCAAATTCCTTTATATACTTGGCTACCAGATGCGATGGCCGGTCCAACGCCTGTGTCTGCTTTAATCCATGCTGCTACCATGGTAACAGCGGGTATTTATATGATAACGCGTTCCAACATTTTGTTTAGCGCGAGTGCATTTACACAAAATGTAGTCGCAATCATAGGCATTAGTACAGCATTACTTGCCGCAACCATTGCCATAAAACAAAATGACATTAAAAAAGTATTAGCATACTCTACAGTTAGTCAATTGGGTTATATGTTTTTAGGTTTAGGAGTGGGTGCCTATTCTGGCGCTGTGTTCCATGTGATTACCCATGCCTTTTTTAAAGCCTTATTATTCTTGGGAGCAGGTTCGGTGATACATGCCATGCATCATGAACAAGACATTCGTAAAATGGGCGGATTAAAATCCAAATTGCCAATAACCCATATCACCTTTTTAATTGGATGTATCGCCATTGCGGGTGTTCCTCCTTTTAGTGGCTTCTTTTCAAAAGACGAAATTTTGGCTGCTGCATTTGCAAAAAATCCCATCTATTGGGCCCTAGGTGTGTTAGGCGCTGCAATGACTGCATTTTATATGTTCCGTTTGTATGCAACTACTTTCTTAGGACAATTCAGAGGAACAGAAGATCAATCTCATCATTTGCATGAAAGTCCCTTTGCTATGACCCTTCCATTAATATTATTAGCTGTTGCAAGTGCAATTGCTGGGGCCATAGGTATTCCAGAATTAATGGGCGGACATCATTGGTTATCACATCAATTAATCCCTATAATTGGTGAGGCGAAGGAAGCACATTTGTCTCATCAAATGGAATGGCTATTAATGGGTATTTCAGTAACAATTGCAATTATCGCATTGCTACTAGCAGTCAATAGATACAAACGTCAAGCAGATGGTGAACCACAAACTGCTGTTGGTAAATTTTTATACAATAAATGGCACATAGATGAATTGTATGATCAAGCCATTGTACAACCATTAAATAAATTTGCAGGTTTCTTAAAGAAAAATGTCGAAAAAAATATCATTGATGGTACAGTTAACGGAACTGGGAAGTTGGTACAATACAGTGCAAGAAAATTAAGATTAATCCAAAATGGGCAGGTTGGCTATTACATCCTATTTATCGTAATTGGCATTATTGTGCTTTTCTTATGTTGGTTTAATGACATTGCTATTCTTCGTTTTTTCTCATTATTGACAAATAAATCATAAGTCATCATGTTTTTATTAATATTCTTACTTATTCCGATACTTGCTGCAATTATACTGTTCTTGGTAAAAAAAGAAAGTACTGGAAATGCAATTGCAATTGGTGCAGGCTTATTAAGCCTTTTTGGAGCAGTTTACATTATTACAAATAAAACAGAAAGTTTTGATGTTAGTTGGTTGGCAGCCATTAACAGTCGCTTTTTATTACAAGCAGATGGGTTGGCTAAAATACTAGTGTTATTAACGGCTATTACTTTCCCGTCTATTTTTATTGCAACAAATAAAAACCACATTCAAAACAAAAATTCATTTCTTGGATTAATGTTGCTCACGCAAGCAGGATTAATGGGTGTATTTTTAGCAGGTGATGCTTTATTGTTTTACTTCTTTTGGGAGTTGGCATTAATACCTGTTTATTTCTTGTGTTCAATTTGGGGTGGAGAAAAAAGAATTGCAATCACTTTCAAATTTTTCATTTATACTTTTTTAGGTTCTTTATTAATGTTAATTGGAATTGTTTTACTGTATTCAAATACTACAGATCACAGCTTTTTACTATCGTCATTTAAAAATGCGCATTTAACAAATGCTCAACAATTAAGTGCGTTTGCATTATTTTTTATCGCGTTTGCCATAAAAATGCCCATCTTCCCTTTACATACTTGGCAGCCCGATGCATACGAGCAATCACCTACTGCAGTTACTATGGTATTAAGTGCTGTCATGGTAAAAATGGGATTATATGGTGTAATCAGATGGTTGCTGCCATTGTTCCCTATGGCTGCTGCTGCCCACTCTAATATGGTAATCACCTTATCTGTGGTTGGCATCCTTTACGCATCTTTTATTGCCATTCGTCAGGATGATATGAAACGCTTGATTGCTTATTCTTCCATTGCGCATATTGGTTTAATGAGCGCTGCTTTATTCACCAACACTTCTATTGGAATGCAGGGTGTACTTGTTCAATTATTTTCACACGGTATAAATGTATTAGGACTATGGATTATTGCTGATATCATTGAGCAACAAACAGGCACAAGATCCATGAAGGCTTTAGGAGGACTAGCTAAACAGCAACCTACATTGGCAATTTTATTAGTAGGCTTTGCTTTTGCAAATATTGCCTTGCCATTAACCAACGCTTTTGTTGGTGAGTTTTTAATGTTCAATGCGCTATTCCAATTTAATCCTTGGATGGCTGCAATTGCAGGAGTAAGTGTTGTATTAGCTGCAATCTATACCTTAAACATGGTTCAAAAAATTGCGTATGGTGAGATAAGCCAAGCAACTGCAAAAATGGAAATGCCAAACAATAATGCGCAAGGTGTATTAATTGTTTTGTTGGCAATCGTTTTCATAACAGGAATTTATCCTCAACCTTTATTTAATATCACAGCAGACACGCTGCAACAAATGTTTGTCAAATAATTAAAAGAATTAAGAATGAATGCAATTATTGTTTCTACTTTATTAGGTGTTGTAATGATGTTTGTTTCTTGGGGTATTACCTCTTCGAAATTGCAAAGAAGCATTGGCTTGTTTGGCATGTTTGTTTTAATCCTAGCAAATCTTGCACAATTAAATAAATGGTGGGTAGTAGACTTTGATACCAAGGGTATGTTGGCATTTAATCAAATTGGTTTATATGTAAACTTAATTTTGTTTATAATTACGTTTATATATTTATGGATCAATGGAGCTGAAATAGACAAAATTGGAAATCATACTGCCGACTATTATGCAATTTTCTTTTTTATATTATGTGGAGTAAGTATTCTTACTTCATTTGATAACTTATTGATGTTGTTTATAGGTATTGAGATTTTATCAATTCCATTGTACATTTTAACGGGCGCGGATAAAAAGAGCATGCTAAGTAATGAAGCTTCATTAAAGTACTTTTTAATGGGCTCTTTTTCAACAGGTATATTGTTATTGGGCATTGCATTCATATATGGGGCCACTGGCACTTTTCATTTAGGATTGCCGCAATTCAACCCTATTACTAGAATGCCTTATGAAAACTTCTTAATGTCAGCTGGTTTAATTTTGTTGTTTGTATCAATGAACTTTAAAGTATCGGCTGCGCCATTTCATTTTTGGACCCCCGATGTGTATGACGGCGCACCAACTGTTTTTACACCCTTTATGGCAACCGTTGTTAAAGCAGCAGGCTTTATTGCATTTATAAAAGTATTTGAAATTCAAAGATTTGCCTTAGGGTACAATACATGGGTAATCATATTGCCACTTGTTATTGTTTCAACTTTATTGGTTGGAAATATTACTGCTGTTTTTCAAAGAAGTGTAAAAAGAATGCTAGCCTATTCAAGTATTGCTCAAGTTGGTTTTATGCTGTTTGCGTTATATGGTGTTTCTGAATTTAATAATACTGCAATTCTATTATACATTGTTGCCTATTCATTGGCAACCATTGGGGTTTTTGCAGTATTAATTAAAATGAAAGACTATGGTTTTGAATCTTTCAATGGTCTGGCAAAAGCAAAACCAGCATTGGCTTTATTAACCACTATTTTTCTATTTTCGTTGGCTGGAATTCCTTTAACTGCTGGATTTTTTGCTAAATATTTTATGTTAAATGCCTTGCTTACTGCAGGTGCTGGTTTATGGTTATTGATAGTGGCAATACTTTTTGCAGCGGTAAGTGTTTATTATTATTTTAAGATTGTTCAAGCAATGTACTTTGTTGAGGGCGAGCCAGCAATTCATCCTGTAGATAAATCTTATGAGTATAAATTATGGTTAATTGCTATTATTTTACTGGTACTTGGTGTTTTCCCAGATTTATTGCTCAGTTATCTATACTAATAACCGCTCCTCAAATAGTGGTGCGCTATATGTACTTTGTTTGTTGAAACTGCCCTACCTTTAGGTGCATAAACCCCAAATAATGACTATTCAGGACTCTTTTGTATTGGCATGGAGAACCGTTAAAGGCAATAAATTAAGAACCGGCATTACGGTGGCCATTATTGCTTTTGGTATTATGGCATTAATTGGCATTATTACTGCTATTTCGGCCATGAATCAAAGTTTAAAGGAGAACTTCTCCTTTATGGGGGCAAATGCATTCAGTGTTAGGTATAAAGAGATAAATGCAAGAATGGGTGGGCCAGATCAAGGAGAAGAATTTTCTAAATCAAAGAAGGGTCAAAAAGAAAAAAAATCGAATCTAGATAAACCAATAAGACTAGAGGAAGCCACTTATTTTAAAGAACATTTCGGATTTCCTAGAGCAGTGGTAAGTGTTTCAAGAAGAGGATCTGGTAATAATGAACTACATTATAAAGATAAAAAAACCAATCCTCAAGTAAGTTTGGTGGGAGGAGATGAAAACTATCTTGTAGTAAATGGGTATGCTGTAAGTGCGGGTAGAAACTTAAATAATGTAGACCTTGCTTCCGGCAGAAACGTATGCTTAATTGGAAGTAATGTAGCTGCGAAATTATTTCCAAGTAAACCAGAAGCTTGTATTGATAAAATTATATTATTACAAAGTAAGCCTTATCGAGTGATTGGTTTATTGAAATCTAAAGGATCAAGTGCCATGTTGCGCCAGGACGATATTGCCATTACATCCATTAAAAATGTAAGACAATATGAAAATGCAAGTCCATCTTATTCAATTGGGGTAATGGTTAATAATGTTGCAGAGCTAGAGCCTGCAATTGGGGAAACTACCGAACAGATGAGAAAAGCAAGAAGACTTATTCCTTCTGAATCAGATAATTTTGTGATAGACAAAAGTGATAAGTTCGCAGAGATGTTTATTGGATTTTTAGCTGGTATAAGTGGCGCTGCTGGCGCAATCGGCATGATTACACTTATTGGAGCAGCCATTGGCCTAATGAATATCATGTTGGTAGCTGTAAGCGAAAGAACACGTGAGGTTGGATTAATTAAAGCACTAGGAGGAAAGAAAAAAGACGTGCGTCGTCAGTTTTTATTTGAGAGTGTTTGTATTAGTTTATTAGGCGCTGTTTTTGGTATTATACTTGGCGTAGGTGTTGGCAATTTATTTAGTTTAATTTTAAATACTGGCTTTGTAGTGCCTTGGTTTTGGGTTTTCACGGGAATTATTATTTGTTCGGTGGTAGGATTGGTTGCCGGTATATATCCTGCCATGAAAGCTGCTTCACTAAATCCGATTAATGCTTTGCGTTACGAGTAGTGGTCATTGATACAGTTTAAAATAAATACACATTATGCCGCTCGCTCACAAAACGCTGTAGTTGTAATAAGGTGTATGCATTCCTTTTCCTATTTATTCATTTTATATTTTGCAGTTATACTATTCGTTACGCTATGTTCGACGTTTGGCATTAGCGTATATTTATTTTAAAAGTGATAAAAAGCAAAAGGCCCGCATTGCGGGCCTTTAAAATCATAATGTAAATAATTACTTAATTACTTAGGATCTAAAATATGCTTAATGCGATCTTGTAAATCATCAAAGTGACTTGAAGAACTTGCATC
>CANHIR010000058.1 GCA_947461015.1 Bacteroidota bacterium
ATAAAAGAAGGTTAATTTCCTACAACGCTTAGGAATTTAATGCGCATTATTTTTAGTTGTTCCCAGGTATACTCATTTTCACTTAACTCTTCTTGAGCAACTTGCAAGGAAGAAGTTTCGCAGTTTTTAAAATATTCAAGTATTTCTTCCTGATCATATTTATCCAACCATTCATCAATGGCATAATCTAAATTTAATTTAGTGCCGCTTGCTGCAATGGTTTCCATTTCCTCTAACAATTCATCTATTTTCAAATCTTTATTTTTTGCGATTGTTTCAATAGATATTTTCTTATCTACGTTTTGAATAATATAAATTTTATTACTGGATTTATTGGCCACCGATTTCATCACAAAATCATCCGGCTTTTCAATATTATTTTCAATAACGTACTTATCAATTAAATCAACAAAAGGTTTGCCATATTTTATCGCCTTACCTTTGCTTACTCCCTGACATCGCTCTAATTCTTCTAGCGTTGTAGGATACAATGTAGCCATGTCTTGTAAGGAAGTTTCTAAGAAAATTACAAAGGGTGGAAGTTTCCTTTTCTTTGCTTCAACTTGTCTAACTTCCTTTAACATCTCAAATAGAGGCTCATCCGCAATAGCGGTGGCATTGGAGCCGCCTTCGGAGTCATCATCTTCCGCATTCGCGTCGTCAAATACTTGATTCAAAACAATTTTAAAGCTGGCTGGCTTTTTAATAAACTTCTCGCCTTTTGGCGTGAGTTTTAAAAGACCATACTCTTCTATATCTTTTTGAATAACAAGCTCCAACATAGCTTGTCTCACCAAGCTGTTCCAAAACAGCGCATCTTTATCTTTTCCTGTTCCAAAAACTGCAAGTTTTTCATGACGATACAACCCAATTTGTGGCGTGTATTCCCCCATTAAAATTTGCACTACATAATCGGCTACAAAACGTTCATCCAATGCCTTAATTGCTTGCAACAACTTAACCAACTCCGGTTTTGCCTCAATGCGTTCCTTGGGATGTAAACAATTATCGCAATTGCCACAATTTTTATCTTCCCAATCTTCACCGAAATAATGTAATAAACTTCTTCTTCTACAAACACCACTTTCGGCAAAGGCAACCGTCTCATTAATTAGTTGCGCACCCACTTCCCTTTCACTTAGTGGCTTGTCTCTTAAAAAATGTTCTAATTTAGTTACGTCTGTATGTGAATAGTATAAAATACAATTTCCTTCTAACCCATCTCTTCCTGCCCTGCCAGTTTCTTGATAATAATTTTCTATGGACTTTGGAATATTATAATGAATTACAAATCTAATATCCGGCTTATCAATACCCATTCCAAAAGCAATGGTAGCCACAATTACCTGCACGTCTTCATTTAAAAATTGATCCTGCCTGTCTGCTCTTAATTTTTGGTCCAACCCTGCATGATATGCAACTGCTTTAATATTATTTGCAATTAATAAGTCGGCTAGCTCTTCGGTTGTTTTTCTATTTAAAGTATAAATAATGCCACTTTTCCCTTTATGCCCAGTGATGTACTTGACAATACTTTTAACGGTTAACTCTTTTTTTACTTTTGGCTGGACCTCGTAATATAAATTTGCTCTATTAAAAGAAGAAATTAAAATCTCGGGGTCACGAAGTGCTAAGTTTTTTACAATATCGGATTGTACTTTTGGTGTTGCAGTCGCCGTTAAAGCAACAATAGGAACTTCATTATTTATTTCTTCCATCATTTCCTTTAACCTTCTGTATTCTGGTCTAAAATCGTGTCCCCATTCTGAAATACAATGGGCTTCATCTACTGCAAAAAAGGAAACATGCAAGTCACTAAAAAAATCAAGGTTTTCTTGCTTTGTTAAGGTTTCAGGAGCAACATAAAGCAACTTTGTTTTGCCGGATAATAAATCGGATTTGACTTCCTTAATTTGCCCCTTATTTAAGGATGAATTTAAAAAGTGTGCAACATCGTCTTTTTCACTATACCCTCTCACCAAATCCACCTGGTTTTTCATAAGGGCAATTAATGGCGAAACCACAATGGCGCATCCAGGCAGCATCAAAGCAGGCAATTGATAACATAAACTCTTTCCACCACCCGTAGGCATGATTACAAAAGTATCTCTGCCACTAAGAAGGGACATGATGGCCTTTTCCTGCGTTCCTTTAAACTCCTTAAACCCAAAATTTTGCTCCAAGGCACTTAGCACTGCTTTTTTATCAAAAGAGTGGTCCATCACATGGACCTGGATGGCTTTTGGAGTAGTTTTTTTAGCTTTTGGCATTTATAAATATCTTAAAATCAATAGTTTCTGTAAAATTTGTTCCAATAAGTTAACGAAAATAACTAAAGAAATGTTTATTCCCCACTACTATTTTTTTAAAACCTTTTTTTTAAGGTTTTCTTAGTTTTCGGGCATCTAAGGTCATGAAACATTAACTTTGTCACTCGTTAATACGCATATGACAAATAGCATAAAGTCCATCGCAAATAGAACATTACAAATTGAATTAGCCGCCATCAATGGATTGTCAAATTTTATTGATCAGGATTTTGAAGATGCGGTGAATGCGATTCATAATAACAAGGGGCGATTTATTATCAGTGGCATAGGAAAAAGCGCCATCATTGCACAAAAAATAGTAGCCACCTGCAATTCAACTGGCACGCCTTCCATTTTTTTGCATGCGGCAGAAGCAATTCATGGCGATTCCGGGATGATTACAAAAAACGATATTGTTTTAATTATTAGCAAGAGTGGAGAAAGCCCAGAAATTAAAAACCTGGTTCAGTTAGTAAACCATTTTGGTAATACCTTAATAGGCATGGTTGGTAATGCCGAAAGCTTTTTAGCAAAGCATTCCAAATTTATATTAAACACCACCGTAGAAAAAGAAGCCTGTGTAAATAATTTAGCCCCTACAAGTTCTACAACTGCTCAAATGGTAATGGGAGACTTGATTGCCGTTTGTTTAATGGAACTAAATAATTTTAAAGCAATTGATTTTGCTAAATTTCATCCAGGAGGAAATTTAGGCAAAAAATTAACCTTAACAGTTGGGCAAATGGCCAATATCAATCCTAAGCCAAGTGTACTGGGTTCAACAAGTTTAAAAGAAATAATTCACACCATTTCAAAAAATAGGCTTGGTGCCACTGCAGTGGTAGATGATAAAAATAAAGTGGTAGGCATCATCACCGATGGAGATATTAGAAGAATGCTGGAGCAACATGCAACTATTCAAGACTTAAAAGCGTTGGATATTTATCATAAAGCCCCCATTACAATTTCACCTGATGAACTTGCTGTAAATGCTTTGACACTTATGGAACAAAAAGACATTAGCCAAATCATAGTTGCCAATGAAACAACTTATTTTGGTATGATTCATATGCATGATTTAATGAGAGAGGGAATTTTATAATTAAACGAACAAAAAGGGATGAATAATAAACATCATTATGTAGCCATAATGGCGGGTGGGATTGGAAGTAGATTTTGGCCTATGAGCAGAACTGCCTACCCTAAGCAATTTTTAGACGTATTAAATACGGGTAAGACATTAATTCAATGGACTTTTGAGCGTTATGCAAAATTTATTCCAATAGAAAATATTTTTATTGTAACCTCGGAAGAATATGTGTCTATTGTAAAAGAACAATTGCCAAACTTGCCGATTGAAAATATTTTAGCAGAACCAAGTCGTAAAAATACAGCACCCTGTATTGCATACATTTCATTTAAGTTAGCGCAAAAAGATCCTGAAGCAACCTTTATTGTAGCCCCAAGTGACCACTTGATTTTGGAAGAAGAAAATTTTCAAACAATTGTAGAAAAGGCTATTGACTTTGTTTCTAATATAAAAGCATTGGTTACTTTAGGTATACAACCTACGAATCCTAATACTGGTTATGGATATATTCAATATGAAGGTTTGGAAGTAGCAAAGGGAATTTACAAAGTAAAAACTTTTACTGAAAAACCAAATTTAGAAATTGCACAATCCTTTTTAGACAGTGGGGACTTTTTATGGAATGCGGGCATATTTGCTTGGAAAGCAAGCACTATTTTAGCAGCATTTGAAAAATTACAACCCGAAATGTATGAGTTGTTCGATCAAGCAAAAGACGAATTTAATACAGATAAAGAAAAAGGAGCCATTTCAAAAATATACCCTCAATGCACCAACATTTCTATTGATATTGCCATAATGGAAAAAGCAGACAATGTTTATGTATTGCCTTCCTCATTTGGCTGGAGTGATTTAGGCACCTGGAATAGTGCTTATGACAATATGGAGAAGGACTATTTTGGCAATGCAGTAGCTTCTGATAATGTGGTAGTGATTGATGCTACTAAATGTATGATTAAAGCCCCTAAAGATAAATTGGTTGTAGTGCAAGGTTTAGATGATTTTATTGTTGTGGACACCAAAGATGTGCTTCTTATATGTAGTAAAGAACAAGAACAATCTATTAAAGAATTTGTGGCCGAGGTAAAAAGGAACAAGGGAGATAAATACATTTAATTAATGTTTAATTCGTAACTTAGATTACAACCATTGCTTCAACTTTAAGTTTCCCCCTATGGCTACGATTATTACTGGAACGGGTAGTTACATACCCAATATTATAAAAACCAATCTGGATTTCACAAATAATACCTTTTATGGTGAAGATGGAGTATTGATTGCGACTCCCAATGAAGAAATTGTAGAAAAATTTAAAGACATTACGGGTATCTATGAAAGGAGATACGCTGGTCAAGACATGAATACTTCTGAGATGGCTACGGAAGCTTCCAAGCGCGCCATTAAGGACGCGGGCATTGATCCCGAAACCATTGATCAAATCATTGTCGCACATAATTTTGGTAATGTATTGCCAGGCACTATTCAAACAGATACCATTCCTGCAATCGCATCCCGTGTAAAGAATCAGTTGGGTATTCACAATCCAAATTGTGTGGCTTATGATATTTTATTTGGATGTCCAGGATGGATACAAGGGGTAATACAAGCCGATGCCTTTATTAAATCAGGCATGGCAAAACGTTGTTTGGTTATTGGCGCTGAAACATTAAGCCGTGTAGTGGACCCGCATGATAGAGACAGTATGATATTTAGCGACGGTGCAGGGGCTTGTATTGTTGAAGGAAACACGCATACAGATAGTGGCATTTTAGCAGCCAGTGTGCAAAGTCATTGTAATGATGAAGCCTACTATTTATATTTAGGGAAGTCTTACCATCCAGAAGGGGATGATGAAACAAGGTATATAAAGATGAAAGGAAGGAAGGTTTATGAATACGCTATTAAGAATGTGCCTATTGCTATGAAGGAATGCATTGAAAAAGCGGGTGTGGATATTAAAGAGGTGAAGAAGTTTTTCTTACACCAAGCAAATGAAAAAATGGACGAAGGTTTTATAAAAGCTTTATTCAAACTATACGGAACCAGAGAAGTGCCTGAAAATATTATGCCTATGAGTATACATGATTTAGGTAATAGTTCGGTAGCGACCATTCCAACCTTATACGATATGGTAAAACATGGCAAATACCCCGAGCATCAATTAAACAAAGGGGATATTGTCATTTTCGCTTCAGTTGGCGCGGGTATGAATATCAATGCTATTTGTTACAGAGTATAAATTAATATCCTCTAACGTTATTTCCTTCGACATAATTTGCAAAAGCTTTATTACAAACCTTGTTTCCACCAGGTGTTGGATAGTTGCCTGTAAAGTACCAGTCACCCGTATTGGTTGGACAACATTCATGCAAATCTTCAATGGTTTGATAAATTACTTCTACTGGAATGTTTACATTACTTGGTGTAATTAATTGTGCAATTTTATCCGAAATTTCTTCAGGCGTAAATGGTTTGTACAATTGTCTTACCACATTTTCGGTATGCAAAGCGCCATTTGCTTCAAGTACTTTAATCTTTTGATAAGTCTCTTCAATCACATTGTTCATGCCTCTTTCATCTAGCAAAGCAATGGCAGCTTTAAAAGCAATAAAATCACCCATCTTGCTCATATCAATTCCATAACAGTCTGGATACCTTATTTGTGGGGCAGAGGAAACGACTATAATTTTTTTAGGAGACAAGCGAGACAACATTCTAATTATACTTTCTCTTAAAGTAGTGCCCCTTACAATACTATCATCAATCACCACCAAAGTATCCTGGTCTTTTTTTACCGTTCCATAGGTAATATCATAAACGTGCTGCACCATTTCATTTCGATTGGCATCCTCGGTAATAAAGGTTCTCAACTTCACGTCTTTGATCGCAATTTTTTCCTGTCGAATTTTACGATTCACCATTTCTTCCAAACGTTCGGCATCTACTTCCTTACCCCAACTTAAAATACGCTCTACCTTAATATTATTTAGGTATTGCTCCATGCCTTTGATTAGTCCATAAAACGCAACTTCAGCTGTGTTCGGTATATAAGAGAAAATGGTATTTTTTAAATCTTTTTCAATGCGATCTAAAACAATTTTACTTAAATGATTGCCTAAAGCAATACGCTCTCTATAAATTTTTTCATCACTTCCTCTTGAAAAATAAATTCGTTCAAAGGAACAAGCTCTTCTTTCTTTAGGTTCAATTATTTGTTCAATTTTATAGTCGCCTTTATCATCCACAATTAAAGCGGTACCTGGCATTAATTCCAATACTTCATTTTCACCAACGTTAAATGTAGTTCTAATGGATGCGCGTTCGCTGGCCGCAACAATCACTTCTCCGTCAATATAATAATATGCTGGGCGTATACCGTTGGCATCCCGCATGATAAAACTATATCCATTGCCAATTAAACCGCCAATAGTGAAGCCTCCGTCAAATAAGGGCGCAGCTTGTTTTAATACATTAACAATATTGGGTGCATTGGGATTTAAAGCTTCTTCTTTTACTAAAAAATGATGAATTACTTCCATCATGGCCGCTAAGTCACTTTGCTTTTCAAAAGCACCTGGATCAAAACCTATATGTTGAAATAATTCTTCGGTATTCACCAGGTTAAAATTTCCAGCCAAAGCAATATTCTTGCCTGGCACTAAATCTTTTTTTAAAAATGGATGACAAAATTCAACATTGTTTTTGCCCTGTGTTCCATAGCGTAAATGACCTAATAAAATCTCGCCCATAAAAGGCAGGTGCCCTTTCATTAATCCAGGGTGTTTGGCAATATCAGGTTGAAATTTTTCAAGTTCCTGTATTTCTAATCCTATTTTGTAAAATAAATCTGCAATGGGCTGAGGAGCACTACTTCTTTGACGATATAAAAAGGGATTGCCCGCTTCAATATCTAATTTTAAGGTCGCAAGGCCTGCACCATCCTGTCCGCGATTATGCTGCTTTTCCATCAGGAGGTATAACTTATTTAGACCATAAGTTACTGAACCTCTTTTTTGTAAATAATACGAAAAAGGTTTTCTAAGTCGAATGTAAGCTAGTCCACATTCGTGTTTAATTTCGTCGCTCATGATGGTGTTTAAGGAGACACGAATTTACAATAGTTCCTTAATCTTAACTAGCAACCGGCCGAAAAAAAATTAAATTAGTAGGTTTTTTGCTTAATAAGTGAATTTGCAACCTTGGTCCACTCTTTTATCTCGTTACAAGACTGATACTCCTCGTCTATATTAATATAATAATTAGTGATATGTTCATTAAACCAGCCTTCCAAAACCCTGGCTTTCTTCACTTCTAATGCACGAGCAGCAATTCTATTATAATCTTCTTTTAAATTTTCCTTATGGGGCTGAGTTAAGTCTCTAAAATAAACAAGACGCACCGTTTTTCTTCCTCTGTCGTCGGTATAAACTTGTGGAGCCGAAATATCCCCAGGTTTCATAGATTTTAATAAAACGACCATATCCTTATCCGGTAATTGATCATAATTTATATAGGTTGAACCATCTCTCCCCGAAATGGCACCACCGGTGAATTTACTACTTTCGTCGTCACTGTGCTTGTTTACCGCTTCACCAAAACTGTACTTATTTGCTAAAATGTCTTTTCTTACGCTATCTAAAAATTGCTTAGTCTCATTAATTTCATCGTTCGCAATAGGAGGTATCCTTAAAATATGTTTTACCACTGCGTCGTCTCCTGTTCTGGAGATTAACTGAATTAAATGATAGCCAAACTTAGATTTAATGGGTGCAGATATTTGACCTTCTTTTAATCGAAAAGATCCAGACATGAATGCAGGGTCAAAATTCTTTTCATTTCTATTTAAATTAAACTGACCTAAATTTTCTTTTGAACTTGGATCCTCTGAATACAATTTAACCAATTGGTCAAATTTGTTAATGCCCGCTTCCACCTGACGACGATAATCCATCAATTGCTTAATTACATATTCCTCAACGTCCCTGTTGGCTTTAGGGTGCATTACCAGTTCTAAAACCTGCACCTCGCTTTCATACAATGGTAAACTATCCACTGGAATTTTATTATAAAAAGCACGCACTTCAGTAGGTGTAATTTTTACCTTGTCAACAATTTTTTGTTGCATTTCCTCTGACAACTTTTGCTCTTTAATTAAAATCTTAAAATCTTCTTTTAGTTGAAATATACTTCGGCCTGCAACTTCTTCCAGGACTTCTTTAGAACCAAACTGTTGTAAAAAGCTTCTAATACGTCCGTCAATTGCATTTTGTATTTCATCCTCCGTAACAATGATAGAATCTTTTTCGGCTTGTAATACCAACGCTTTACGAATTAATTGTCCTTCCATAATTTGACAAACCGACGGGATGGTTACTCCTTCCTGTCCTTGTGCTTGTCTTTTATAATCGGCAATAGCATTGTCAATGTCTGATCTTAAAATAAATTTATCTCCAACAGTGGCGATAATTTTATCAGCCAATACTTTTTTTACTTGTGCTTGTGCCGAAAACGACAATAATACTAGAGAAAAAACAACACTAACAATTTTCATCAAAATATAATTAATAGGGTAAAGATCTGATAGCTGGCGCATTGTGCCAACTATCAAATCTTAATTATTTTATAAAGTACGTTTTACTTCTTCTTCTTCAAATGCTTCTACAATATCGCCTGGTTTTAAATCAGCAAAGTTTTTAATGGTTAAACCACACTCCATATTTGAAACTACTTCTTTAACGTCGTCTTTAAAACGCTTCAAGCTTCCTAATTCAGCCGCCTGACCTTCACCTCTTGGGAATTCAACGATACCATCACGAATGATACGTATTTTACTGTTTCTGCTTAATTTACCATCTAAAACGAAACAACCTGCAACAGTTGCTTTGTCAAATTTGTATACTTCGCGTACTTCCACGTTGGCAACAATCTTCTCTTGGATTTTTGGTTCCAACATACCTTCCATCGCACTCTTGATTTCATCAATCGCGTTGTAGATAATAGAATACATTTTAATTTCAACGCCTTCCGCTTCTGCTAACTTATTAGCTTGCATACTTGGACGAACATTAAAACCAATGATAATCGCATCCGACGCTGCAGACAATAGTACATCTGATTCAGAAATTTGTCCAACTCCTTTTAATACCACTCTAACCGCAATTTCTTCGGTAGATAATTTTTGTAAGGAGTCACTCAAGGCTTCAACAGAACCATCCACGTCACCTTTAATGATGATGTTTAATTCTTTAAAGTTACCTAAAGCCAAACGACGTCCAATTTCATCTAATGTAATATGTTTTCTTGTTCTTAAACCTTGCTCTCTTAATAATTGAGCACGCTTGGTTGCTAATTCTTTTGCTTCTGATTCGTCATCATATACTTTGAATTTCTCACCCGCTTGTGGTGCACCATTCAAACCTAAAATTACCACGGGTGTAGAAGGAGGTGCTACTTCAATTCTTTGATTACGCTCATTGAACATGGCTTTTACACGACCATAAAACTGGCCAGATAATATCAAATCCCCCTGTTTTAAAGTTCCATTTTGTACCAAGATGGTTGCAACATATCCGCGGCCTTTATCCAAAGACGCTTCAATGACACTACCCGTTGCTTCTCTATTTGGATTTGCTTTCAAATCTAAAATTTCAGATTCTAATAACACTTTTTCTAATAAAGCATCTACGTTCAATCCTTGCTTAGCAGACAATTCTTGGTTTTGGAATTTACCGCCCCAAGCTTCCACTAAAATATTCATTTGAGATAACTGCTCATAAATTTTTTGGGGTTGTGCGCCGTCTTTATCAATTTTAT
>CANHIR010000059.1 GCA_947461015.1 Bacteroidota bacterium
GGAGCAGATTTGCATCCTTTTTTAGGGTATAATTTTAGAATTAGCGAATTACATGCTGCTGTAGGTTTAGCGCAGATTCGCAAATTGAATACTTTCTTGGAATTACAAAAACGCAATAATCTAATTTTAAGATCTTATTTAGAACAAGTTCCAGGCATCCAATTTAGAGTGGTGCCAGATCCGGCAGGAGATAGCTGTAGTTTTTTAACATGGTTTTTACCATCACAGGAACAAACCGAAAAGGCAATTGCTGCATTTAAAGAAGCAGGCATTTTAGCGGGCAATTTTTATTGGTACGCGAATAACTGGCATTATATCCGCAAATGGGATCATTTAAAAACAGCTAAAAGTTTGTATGCTTTAAGTGAAGCGCAACAAAATGCGTTAACTGGATTGCAAACGGCTAATTTTGAAAAGAGTGATGCTATCATGAGTAGATGTATTTCTACTGCCATTAGTTTAACTTGGAGCGAAGCGCAAGTTCATGAAAAAGGAGCTAAGTTTCTAGCTGTTTTGCAAGCAACGCTTTCTTAAAGTTTTAATATGTCATTAGGCCAGTCATTACAACAAAGGCAATTGCAAAGATTGTCGCCGCAACAAATACAATTAATGAAATTGTTGCAGCTGCCTAGTGCACAAATTGAACAAAGGGTAAAAGAGGAATTAGAAGAGAATCCAGCTTTAGAAGTGAATTTAGATTTATTAGACGGAGATGCCTCTACTGCTTCGGAAGAAATGAAAGATGAACTATTGCAAGGTGTTAATGACGACGAAGAAGCCGTGCCAGTAGATGAATATGAGATTAGCAATGAAGAGTTGAATGAATATAACTATGACGATGACGGAGATATTGCAGATTACAAAACAAAAGACGATTATTTCCCAGAATTAGATGATGATAAAGTAACGCCAATTCGTTTTGAACAAAGCTTACACGAACAATTGATGGATCAACTTAGCATGTTGGATTTGGGCGAGGATGATTTTAAAATTGCAGAACAAATTATTGGAAGCTTAGACGATGACGGCTATTTGCGTAGGGCTTTACAATCCATTGCCGATGACTTGGCTTTCAAACAAGGCATGTGGGTAGAAGAAAAAACAATCGAAACCATTTTATTTAAAATTCAGGGATTTGATCCGGTTGGCATTGCAGCAAGAAATTTACAAGAATGTTTGTTATTGCAATTAAAAAGAAAATTAGAATCGGACGATCGTGAAAATAGAACTGATCAAAAAGAGCATATCTTAATTGCAATTCATGTTTTAGAAAAACATTTCGAAGAGTTTACACGTAAACATTATGATAAAATTCAAAGAAGTTTACATTTAACGGATGCTGAAATAAAGAGCGTATTGCATCAAATTGTGATGCTCAATCCAAAGCCAGGTGCCGATTTGGGGCAACAAAGTGATGCAGAAAACTATATCATACCCGATTTCACAGTGCTCATTAATAATGGAAAATTAGAGATTAGTTTAAATAGTCGTAATGCACCTCCATTAGTGGTGAGTGACGATTATAAGATGATGTTAAAAGAATATGAGCTAGGACAAAAGAAAGACAAGGCGCAAAAAGAAGCCGTATTTTTTATTAAACAAAAAATTGATGCTGCAAAATGGTTTATTGAAATGATTCAGCAAAGGCAACAAACCTTGTTAATGACTATGCGGGCCATATTGATGTATCAGGAAGGATTCTTTTTAAGCGGTGATACCACACAATTACGTCCTATGATCTTAAAAGACATTGCTGAAAAAACAGGCCTAGATGTGTCCACGGTGAGTAGGGTAGCCAATAGTAAGTATGTTCAAACTGAATTTGGAACTTATTTACTAAAATTCTTTTTTAGCGAATCGTTGACCACTGATTCTGGTGAAGAAGTGAGTACCAAAGAAGTAAAAGCTATTTTAGAAGAACTTATTGACCAAGAGGACAAGCATAAGCCTTTAAGTGATGATGAATTAACAGATCAATTACAAGAAAGGGGGTATAATATTGCCCGAAGAACCGTTGCAAAATATAGAGAACAACTTAATATTTCTGTAGCAAGATTAAGAAAAGAATTGTAAGCAAAATTTATTTACAAACAACCATGGAAAATAACCAACCTAAACTGCTTCGATACATAGCAAAACTTATATCCTTTTTACTCCATCCCTTATTTATTCCAACTTTTTTCTTTTATTTTTTAATAATCGTAGTGCCCTATAAATTCGAAGGCATTACCGATTGGCAATTAAAGTTGCGTTTGTTTAGCGTTTTTTGGCTTACCGCATTTTTCCCTGCATTTGCGGTTTTCCTTTTATGGAGATTAAAATTTAGCGAAAGTATTTTTTTACGAACGCAAAAAGAGCGAATCATACCTTATGTAATTACTATGTTTTTTTATTGGTGGATGTATTATCTAAGTCGTAATTTTAAAGACCAGCCTATTGATTTGAAATACTTTTATTTCGGCATATTTATAGCAACTAGTTTAGGGCTCATTATTAATAATTTCATAAAAATAAGTTTACATGCTATTGGCATTAGTGGCTTATTGATGGCCGTATTTCTTGTTTCAATGCGATATCCTGCAGTTAATCTAATTTGGATATTGTTTACAATACTATTATCGAGTATTGTGGTGAGTGCACGAATGATTGTTAGTGACCATACAAAGCAAGAGCTTCTGATTGGCTTTGGGGTTGGCTTATTTACTCAACTAATTGCCTACTTTTGGGTGCTTTAATTAATATAATATGTGGTATCGATTAGGTCAAAAAATAGTGAAATATAAGGTCCTTAGCTTGTTTACCTTGGTAGCGATCACTTTTGTAATGGGTTATTTTGCCTCGCAAATAAAATTAAGTTACGAGTTTACTAAAGCCATACCGGAAGACAATGCTCAATTTGTAGTATATAAAAATTTTGTAAAAAAATTTGGGGTAGATGGAACTACCATGGTGATTGGATTTCAAACAGATAGCTTATATACTTTAAAAACTTTTAATGAGTATATATCGTTGCATAAGAATATTAAAAGTATTCCTGGGGTTACCGATGTATTGAGTGTTCCTTATACCTACAATTTGACAAAAGATAGTTTGGTAGAAAAATTTAATGCACATAAGATATTTGATTCCATTTATACCAAGGATAGTATTTTACAGGCACATAAAAATGAATTTGAGCAGCTCCCTTTTTATAAAAATTTACTATACAATCCCAATGACCATGCCTACATCATGGCTGTTAGCTTTGCACCTGATTCAATAAATAGTGGTGCTCGTTTACATATCATAAACGAACTCACTTCAAAAGTGGATGCCTTTAGAAATGCAACCAACATTGAAATGCACTTGAGTGGTCTTCCTTACATAAGAACCATAATGGCGGATCGGATTAAAAAAGAGATGCTTTGGTTTTTGTTTGGCTCATTATTTTTATGTGCAATTACCTTATTTTTATTTTTCAGGTCCTTTTCTGCAATGCTCATGAGTTTGGCTGTTGTGGCAATGGGGGTAATATGGAGTTTGGGAAGCATGGTACTACTGGGACAGAAAATCACGTTATTGACCGCTTTAATTCCACCTTTAATTGTTGTCATTGGCATCCCTAATTGTATTTATTTTTTAAATAAATATCATACTTCATATAAAGAAACACAGGATAAGGAAAAGGCAATTGTAAATATGGTAGGAAGGATGGGTATTGTGACGTTGTTTTGTAATATTACTGCGGCGATTGGTTTTTTTGTTTTTGCATTAACAAAAAGCCCATTATTAAAAGAGTTTGGTTGGGTTTCTGGAATAAACATAATGGCTATTTTCTTTATTAGCTTATTCTTTATTCCGCCCGTTTTAACATATTTACAACCACCTCAACCTAAACATGTACGGTATCTTGAAAATAAATATTTAGAAAAAATCCTTCTAAAAATTGAACGCTGGACCTTTGTACATACAAAGTGGGTTTTTGGAATTACCATAGCGTTGGTTATGGTATCTATTTTTGGTTTAGCTAAAATTAAGAAAGAAGCTTTTATTGTCGATGACTTACCCAAAAAAGACAAATTATATACCGATCTTAAATGGTTTGAAAAAGAGGGGGGAGGTGTGATGCCCTTGGAATTTATTATTAATGCAAAAAAGAAAAACGGGTTAATTGGCACAAAAAATATAGAAAAAACCCTTGCAGATATTGATTTATTGCATGATTTTTTAATTGCGCAACCCGAATTGGGAAAACCAATTGGTTTAGTAGAGGGCGTTAAGTTTGCCAAGCAAGTTTTTTATGAAGGAGATACTGCTTCTTATACAGTGCCAGCTGGGCCTGAGTTACTATCTATGAAAAACTTCTTCAATTTAAATGCACAAAATGATAATAGTAAAAACAAAAACACTAATAACCCTGCACTGTTATTAAATAAGTTTATAGATAAAGAAAAACAGGCGACAAGGGTGAGTGTAAACATGAAGGATATTGGTAGTGCGCAGTTGCCTATTTTCTTGAAAAAAATTGACAGTGCAACCAAGTCTATATTCGATTCAACAAAATACAATGTAGTGATTACAGGAAGTAGTGTTACTTTTTTAGAGGGAAGTAATTTTATTATCAAAGGGTTAAGCGAGTCCATTTTTTGGGCCTTTTTACTTATTGCTATTTGTATGATTTTCTTATTCCGTTCTTTCCCAATTTTAATGTGCTCGCTAATACCGAATATTGTTCCCTTACTCATGACGGCGGGAGTAATGGGATGGATTGGCATCTCTTTAAAGCCTTCAACCGTGCTTGTATTTAGTGTAGCGTTGGGTATTGCCATTGATGTGACCATACGATTTTTAGTAAACTATAAGCAGGAATTACCACAATTAAACAATCAAATAGGCATTACACTCACTCAAACCATTAAACATACTGGGATAAGTATTATCTATACTTCCTTGGTATTGGTTGCAGGGTTTGTAATTTTTTGCTTTAGTGATTTTGGTGGCACCAAGGCATTAGGATGGCTTACCTCTTTAACCCTTGTAGTAAGTACATTTACCAATTTAATATTATTGCCTGCACTTATTAAAACCTTTATAAAGCAAAAATAAGTTTGCACAAAATAGCTATCTAATTAAGTATGCTTTCCAATTTACTTTGTAATTCAGTGCCTCTTAATTCTTTAGCAATAATAATTCCATTGGTGTCAATTAAAACATTATAAGGTATGCCCTGAAATTGATAAGTATTTACAACTGTACTTTCCCATTTCTTTAAATCACTTATATGTAACCAATTTAATCTGTCATCTTTAATGGCATCGGTCCATGCGCTTTTGTCATCATCTAAAGAAACTCCTAAAACAGTGAATCTTTTGTCTTTGTATTTTTCAAATGCACTTACTACATTTGGATTTTCTGCTCTACAAGGTCCACACCAGCTTGCCCAAAAATCAATCAATACATACTTACCTCTTAAACTACTAAGCGTTTTTATGTTGCCATTTGGGTCCGCCATTGCAATTTCAGGTGCAGGTTGGCCAACAGCTAAAGGAGTGGTGGGAACATTTATTTTTACCTGGTTGCTCAAGGCGGTAACAAAATTCTTTAGAGACTCAGATTTAGTTTTTTCTGCAGCCACCCTTGCGTATTCCAAAATAAGGGAAGTTTCAATTGGCAATCGAAGACTTTGTATTAAGACAAACTGAATAAAAGTTGCATTAGACGATTCATTAATGCTTGTAAGGATATAATTGTTCAAATCATTCATTTTAGCAGACCTATCTTTTTGCAAACTATCTATAATGGTTGCATCGCCATTTATGTTTTGCATTACTGAAAGGTTGTTTATGCTAAGAACAAACATTTCATTTTTTTTATCGTATTCCTTTAAAAATTTGTATAATGTTTCTGTACTGTTTGACCCCGATACATATAGAGACTTATAATTCTCGTAATCCCCGTTTAACTGAATTTCCTTTTCGTCATTGATAAAGTATAGTGTAAACTCTTTATTTTCATCCTTTTTGGATGCTATGCAATATATACCATCTCCCTTTGCTATAAAATTAAATGCAAACTTTCCATTTTCATCTGTACGAATGGAATCTATTATTTCGCTTACCATATTGAGGCCTACGAATTTAAATTCTTGCAATAATAATTTTTTGTTTGGAGCATTTTTGATCACCCCGCTAACCGTATAATTGGATTTTGAATCTTTTCCTTTACAGCCAAAGCCAATTAAGGCAATTAGTAAAGCCAATCGTAAAATGTTTTTAATTTTCATAAATTAAGATGATAATTTTTGTTCTAAAATTTGAGTGGTAGTTTTAGGATCTGCTTTGCCTTTGCTTTTCTTTTTTACTTCTCCAACAAATAATCCAATTAATCCTTTCTTCCCTTTTTTATACTCAGCAACTTTATCTGGATTTGCTGCCAATACTTCCTCAACCCAAATTTCAATGGTTTCAGTAGATTGAGTTTGAATTAAATTATTTTTAGTAGCATATGCTCTTGGTGATTGAGGATTTTCCATAATCCCTTTAAAAACTTTATTTGAAGCCACTGAAAAATTGAGTTGTCCTTCCTCAACCATATCAAAAAGTTCAACTAAATAAGGTATTGCTTTTGTTAAGTTGGCATATTGCAATGAATTTTCATTTAGGTATTCCCTGATTGGACCCATCATCCAGTTAGCAGCTGTTTTATAATGTTTTGTTTGCTTTGTGAGTTCAAGAAAAAAGTCGGCTTCGTCCTTGTGTTCGCATAATTGCTCTATATCATAAATGGACAAACCAAAACTATTGCTCCAATCTTTTTTTAATTGATTGGGTAAAATTGGGAGGGTTGCTTGAATGTGACTTATATATTCGTTTGTTAAATGAAATGGAGCCAAATCAGGATCTGGGAAATATCTATAGTCATTTGCGTCTTCTTTGTCCCTAATTGAGAAAGTGGTATCATTGTTCGCATCAAAACTTCTTGTTTGTTGAATAATGTTGCCTCCAGTTTCTTTTAAATGAATAAGTCTTTCAATTTCATATTCAATTGCTTTTTTGATATTCCGAATTGAATTCAAATTCTTTACTTCCACTTTGGTTCCTAATGTTGCATCTCCTTTTAACCTAATTGAAATATTGGCATCGCATCGTAAACTGCCTTCTTCCATATTTCCATCGCATACGCCTAACCATCTTACCAATTTTCGCACTTCGGTTACGTATAAAAAGGCGTCTTCTGCCGAGTGTATACATGGCTCAGTCACCATTTCAATTAAAGGGGTTCCTGCACGATTAAGATCAATTAAAGTATCTGTTGGAGAAATGTCATGTATACTTTTACCCGCATCCTCCTCTAAATGAATTCGATTTAATTGTATTTTTTTTTCACCTTCATTCGTTTTAATCATCACCTGTCCACCAATACAAATAGGTGTAGTATGCTGTGATATTTGATACCCTTTAGGTAAATCGGGGTAGAAGTAGTTTTTGCGTGCAAAATAATTTTCTTTTGCAATTTCACATCCACAAGCCAATCCCATTTTTATTGCATATTCTATGGCTTTAGTATTTGTTTTTGGTAAGGTGCCCGGATGCCCTAAGGTAATGGGGCTAACATGTGTATTGGGCGCCGCTCCAAAACGAGTTTCATCTCCACAGAATAATTTACTTTCTGTAGACAATTGAGCATGTATTTCAAGCCCGATCACTGCTTCGTATTTACCCATATGCAACATATTGCAAAAGTACAAGAAAAGGCCCATTTAACACGCTAAATGGATAGGCATAAAAAAAGCCCCTTAATTACTAAGGGGCTTTTTTTATGGTGTAATTAAAATAATTATAAGTTTGCAGTCTTTAATTTTTTTGGAATTTTCACTTCAATATTCTTTTTTTCACTTCCTCGTTTTACAGTGAATTTTAAAGTTTGGCCTTCCGATAAGTATTCCCATTTAAGGTCATTAACATCTGTTACTTTCTTATCATCAAATTGTACAATAATATCGTTTTCCTTAAATCCAGCTTTATCAGCAGGAGATGCTTCATTGACAGATTTCACTTTAACCCCTTCACCAGATTCAAGATCTTCAATAGATATACCAAGTTTAGGTTTTTTATTAAAATTCCCAGTAATTCCATTTAAGTTAGGTAAGTCTGGCATTTCAAAGTTGAAATTTTGGTCTGGACTAATTCTAAAACCTCTACGCATGATATTTGGCATCTTGCCATTAGGAGCAATAAAAATATCTGAATTGTTATTTGTAATTGTTTTATTTTTTTCTAAAACGGCAGTAGTCTTCTTTTCTTTCCCTTCTCTTAAATAAGTGATATTGATTTTATCTTCGGGCTTGAATCCACCTACAACTTCATATAAGGAGTTTGGTCCGTCAATTTTTTTATCATTTACCTTGGTAATAATATCATCTTCTTTTAAACCCGCTTTTTGCGCTGGGCTATTTTCACTCACTGAATTGATCATTGCACCTTTTTCAACTGATTCGGTCATAACGCCTAAAAAGGCAGCATTCATAGGGGCTGGAGGTGGGGGAGGTGGAGCCATCATAGTGGAGGCATCCTCATCTATTTCAAATACGTCAATATCGGTTACGGTAACAGAATCTCCTTTCACCGTAATTGTTTCCCCAGGTTTGTTGCCTTTTGTAACCATTACCTTACTTCTTCTTGTTATCCTTGGATCATTTTTGTCTGCAGGTACTCCATTAATGGTAACATGATCTCCATCTACTATTACGGTCATGTTTACAACGCTATCCTTTTTTACTGCTTTAGCTTTTTGCTTTGTGATCACTTCAATCACTCCATTTTCTCCCTTTGCACCATATTTATTTGTTGCATTTGTGCCTTTTAACACACTCATTGATTTTATATCATTGGGAGAGAGATCATTAACATTTGCTTGTGGCGTAATAACTCCATCAATAACAATTAATGGCTGTGTAGTGTCTTTGCTATTTTTTTTAATCACTACTACTTCTTGTGCGTTAACGGTTAATTGTACCATTACAATGAGTACGATCCCTAAGGCTAATTTTTTCATAAACTATATTTTATACGAATTTGTTTGTAGGACAAATGTATGAAATTTTATTTACTACGAATTTATTCGCAAATGTTAATTTTTTATAAAAGCATTGGTAAATATAAAGGCCTTATAAGTCAGTTTTTGATTTACAAGGCCTTGATTTTCAATAATATAAAATAGAATAAGCTATTTGATGATCATGTTTTTGATCACTTCCAATACTTTGTCTAATTGAGTGGCATCCTGTCCTCCAGCACTTGCCAAAGTTTTTTGACCTCCGCCACCCCCTTTAATAAGTGGGGCAATTTTTTCTTTAATAATGCTTGGTGCCTGCCAATTTTTGTTGTTCACTAAGTCCTCACTAATGTATAAAGCAATATTTGCTTTACCTGCGGTTTCCGCTACTAGTAATACAACCGAGCTATGTTGTAATGCACCTAATTGTTGCGCTAGTTTTTTTAAATACTCAGCATTGTTCATTTGTAATTGAATACCTAAATATTGAATTTCGTTGATTGTCACAAATGAAGAACGATGTTTTTCAAATAATTCATTCACCAACAATGCTTCTTGACTCTCTAACTTCTTAGACAATTCTTTTTGACTAGTTTGTAATGCACTTATCGTGTCATTTAATACATCCACACTTGAACTTTCATTCCATTCTGGTGCTGTAAAAAGGGTATTCATTTTTGCTGCAATACCTGCACAAGCTTCTGTTAACTGCACAATTTGTTTGTGTAGTTTTTCATTAACCTGTGTAATATATTTTGCAGCAGCATCTCCAACAACCGCTTCCACTCTTCTAACACCTGCTGCAACTGAAGCTTCTGCTTTTAAAATGAAGTTTCCAATTTCACCTGTATGGCCAACATGGGTACCGCCACACAACTCAATAGAATAAGTAGGATCCATAATAACGACACGCACTTTGTCTCCGTATTTTTCACCAAATAACGCCATAGCCCCTAAAGCGAGGGCCTCATCTTTGCTCATTTCATTGATCACTACGGGCACATTTTCTTTAATTTTTTCATTCACTATTTTTTCAACAGATGCCATTTCGGCATCGGTCATTTTAGCAAAATGAGAAAAGTCGAAACGCAATTGCGCTTCATTCACCAAACTACCTTTTTGTGCCACATGATTTCCTAACACAGATCTTAAAGCGGCATGTA
>CANHIR010000060.1 GCA_947461015.1 Bacteroidota bacterium
ATCGGTATTGTAAGCGACTATTAATATTGAAATTATTTTGCTGCGTATTGTATTGCATAAACGTAGTCCAAAATAATTTAGTACTAAAGTTCCACTCAATTTTAGGAGAAATTAAAACTAAATTTGTGTTACCATAGGGCTTAGGCAATTCTATTTTATTTATTTCCGCTCTCACTGAAACTTTAAAATGAGGTTGGTTACGCCAACTTAAGCCCATAGAAAGTCCTTGAACGGTACCATTGTAAAATTGCCCCAAGGTAACCACACCCTCTACGCCAAATAACTTACGCATATCCGAAGCATACATGATTTCAAATTGGTTAAATTGATAAAATCCTGCAGGTATTGGTTTGGCATCTGTAAATGAAATAGGATACAATAAGTTCAAGCTGGTATTGCTCAATGATATATTGAAGAAAGAGGCATTTTTAAAATCGGTTTGGATACTAAATTTCGCATCTGATTGATTTAAGCTATTATCTGGATGAAATGTAGCAAAATCTTCTATTTTGAATTGAAGCTTTCCAATGGGACCCGTTGCCGGCATAATTTTATAACCAATTTGATTAAATGTATTTCCGAATCCTAAACGAATAGTGGTATCTCTTTCAGCATCGTAATTTTCAATCATTTGAACAAAACCCATGTCGGTATAATAGTTCTTACCTACATTTCCAACCATAGTGATAAAACTCCAATTAGTTCTTTCACTCATAAATCCTCCTTGTACATATTTATCCTGATCCGTAACAGTAGGTTTAAATGCTTGATGATAATCGGCCCATGCGCTAAATGTCCCCGAGGTATTAGAGTATTCAAAAGTGACCCCTGCATTTCTACCGTATTTGTCTAAAGGGTTTTTCTTTGCTTCCGCTTCAGAAATGTAATTCTCGCGATTTAAGAAATAGGTTTTAACCACAGAACGTTTAAGTACACTTCGTTGCATTGTAAATGCCGAAAAATTTTCGGGGGAGTAATTGCCTTGCTTACCTGTTTGCATATTCATTATCCCAATTCTTGTAGCTGTATTCAAGTTCCCAGACAATCTTGCACCAAATAAAATAGGTATTCTGTTTCCTTCTTTGTCTAAACCAATGGTTCGAGAATAAAATGGTCGAATGGGAGGAATACCAAAATTTGAAAACAAATCGGCGTTCTCTAAAAAAAAGTTTCTTTTTTCAGGTAGAAAAATATTGAAACGAGTAAGATTGGTTACTTGTTGATCCACTTCCACTTGAGAAAAATCTGGATTCACTGTTAAGTCTAAATTTAAAGATGCATTCAAAGCCACTTTTGCATCAAAACCTGCATTTGCATTGGTACTTAATGTTTTCCCATTTTCTTTATCTTCATTGCTATTTCCATTTACATAGGGCAAGAAAATAATATTTTTAGAAGTTGCTGGCGATCCTGTGCTTGGCCAATTTAGCATACCCGTGTATCCTAAGTCATAAGAACGGAAAATGGCAGGCACTTTTGACCAAGTACTGTATTCGTTATTCTTTGCATCAATACGCACAAAGTTCATTCCCCAGTGTAATTGTTTGGGATCGTAGCGGATTGATTTTAATGGGATCATAATTTCTGCAATCCAAAAACTTCCATAATCTTTTGTAGCGGAAAACCATTTGCTGTCCCAGCTCCAAGAAGGCTTGTCATCAAAGCTATTACTTAATTGATCATCGGATTGAACATTCAATGCACTCACCACAAAATAAAATCCATTTGTTTTTTTATTTTGAGGGTCTAACATTATACCTACACCATCATTGCCGTCGTGCCCAATGTCTCTTTTTAATCCTTTAATGAGTGCTGTACCACTATCATATACTTTAAATGCAAAGTATAAATTTTCGTTATCAAAAGTGATGCGGACTTCTGTTTGTCTTTTTGCATCACCAACATTATTAGGATATTTTTTATTAAAATGTTGAGCTACTTCGGTGGAGATCCAAATGGGTTCATCCATAACCCCGTCTATTTTTATTTTATTTGAGGTAGGCTGAATATTATATTGGAACTGTTTTTGAAAATCACTTATGTTTTGAGCTGAAACAGCCTGATTAGCAAGCAGTGTAAATACAAAAGCAATAAAATTGAATAGCTGTTTTCTCATTAGGGTGCAAATATCCTTTTTGTAACGATGTAATTGCTAAATAGGGGCAAAAATTTAAACAAAAAAGGTATAAACGGCTTAATCTTTCTTTAAAATGTCAGGTCTGCGTTGTTTTGTGCGTTGAAGGGCTTGTTCTTGTCTCCAAACGTCTACTTTTTTAGGGTCGCCGGTTAATAGAACTGGAGGTACTTCTAAATCTCTGAAATTGGCAGGTCTAGAATAAACGGGAGGAGCTAATAAATTATCCTGAAACGAATCGGTTAGTGCCGAAGTCTCATCATTCAATACCCCAGGGATAAGCCTGCCCACTGCATCTACAATAACGGCAGCTGCCAATTCACCTCCACTTAATACATAGTCGCCAATTGAAATTTCTTGGGTAACATATATGTCGCGAATGCGTTGATCAATTCCTTTATAATGTCCACAAATAAGGAGGATTCTATTTTTTAAAGAAAGCGTATTGGCGTCCTTCTGATCAAATGTTTTTCCGTCGGGTGTTACAAATATAATTTCATCAAACTTTCCTTCTTGTTGTAACTCATCAATCGCATTGGCCAAAGGCTCGCACATAATCACCATGCCTGCACCACCACCGTATTGATAATCGTCCACTTGACCATGCTTATTAATAGCCCATTTTCTTAATTGATGTAGCTTAATGTTTAGGTGTCCTCTTTCTTGCGCGCGCTTCATAATGCTATGCTCAAAAGGGCTAGTTAAAAGTTCGGGCAATACAGTTAATATTTCTATGGTCATATCGCAAAGTTAATCCAAAAAGTCCCCTAAATCGCGTCGGTTCTTTTTTGTTGGTCTTCCTATTTTACTTAATCTTTTTCCTGTTTGGAAAGTGGCGGCCACTTGTCTTACTCTTTCTAGTTCTTCCACAGGGGTAAGGTCTTCATAATATTGTATGGCTTCGGCATATGCCATGCGGGTCTCTAAAATTTGGGTAACGCGCAATGTCCAGTTTTTATGTTCAGTTCTTGCTTCATAAATATCTCCCACTACAACTGCACGTGAAGCTTTCACGTTTTCACCTTTTAATTTTACTCTTCCTTTATCAATGGCTTCTGTAGCTTGGCTCCTAGTTTTAAAAACGCGAATGGACCAAAGGTATTTATCCAGCCTTACTTTTTCTTTTTTTTCAGTTGTTGCTTTCATGCCTTATGCATTTTTATCTGCAAAGAATTTGTGAAAATAAGGAATGGTTTCAATGCCTTTATAGAAATTAACAATGTCGTATTTTTCGTTAGGGCTATGTAAATTATCGCTATCCAAACCAAATCCCATGAATACAATTTTTAATCCCAATTCTTTTTCAAATAAAGAACAAATTGGAATACTTCCACCTCCTCTTACTGGGATGGGCTCCTTGCCAAAAGTAGTGGTAATGGCCTTAGCAGCACTTTTATATTCATGAGAATCTATTGGTGTCATATAAGGTTCTCCCCCATGATGTTCAAATGCACTAACAGTTACATTTGGAGGTGCAATTTTTTTGAAATGCTCCAATACCATTGCAGTTATTTTTTCGGAAGACTGGTTTGGTACTAAACGACAAGATATTTTAGCAAATGCCTTGGAAGGCAAAACAGTTTTTGCACCTTCGCCAGTATAGCCGCCCCAAATTCCATTTACTTCTAAGGTTGGACGTATACCCGTTCTTTCGTTGGTACTATAACCCTTTTCCCCCCATACTTCTTTTATACCTAAATCAGCAGACCATTCCTTTAAATCAAATGGAGCTTCTGCCATTTTTTTTCTTTCTGCATCGGTAGATTCAACTACATCATCATAGAATCCTGGTATGGTAATATGATTGTTTTCATCGTGACAAGAAGCAATCATTTTTGATAAGATGGTAATTGGATTGGCCACCGCACCTCCATATACGCCACTATGTAAATCACGGTTAGGGCCGGTCACTTCAATTTCAATATAGCTAAGTCCACGTACGCCAATATCAATAGACGGGCTGTCCATACTAATCATAGCAGTATCACTAATTAAGATAACATCTGCTTTTAATAAATCATGATTGGCTTTTACAAATGTGGCTAAATTTGGACTTCCAATTTCTTCTTCCCCTTCAATGATGAATTTAATATTGGTACAAAGGGTATTGGTCTTTGTCATTATTTCTAATGCCTTCACATGCATATAAAATTGCCCTTTATCGTCACAAGCACCACGTGCAAATATTTTTCCATCAATAATGGTTGGATCAAATGGTCCACTATTCCAAAGTTCTAATGGCTCTGCTGGTTGCACATCATAGTGTCCATAAACTAAAACGGTTGGAAAATTAGGGTTTACCATTAATTCACCATAAACAATAGGATGCCCTGCTGTCTCATAAATTTTTGTTGTATGCGCACCAGCATCATGCAATGATTTTTCCACTGCTTTTGCGCAGGTTAACATATCGTCCTTATTTTCACTTTTAGCACTAATGCTTGGGATCCTTAACAAATCCAATAATTCGTTTAAAAATCTTTCTTTGTGTTCTTCTTGAAATTGTTTCCAGCTATTCATAAAATTTATTTTTTCAATGTTTATGTCAATTCGATTTTAAAGTTGATGTTTTGTGTTCGCTAATACATTTTCCATACTCCAGTTTAATTTTCTTTGGAAGGGTGCTTGCCTTTGATCACATAGCTCAAGTGTACAAATGGCACAGCTAAATGGCATACATCCATCAATATGAATAAAAAATTCAACACTGTCTCCAAATTTACTTTTTATGAGATCAGTGAACTGATCCATAACCCGATGCGCTTCATGCACATTCAAATACCAAGGCATTGTTAAATGACAATCAATATGTAACAGTGGTCCGTATTTTATCACTCTTAAATTATGTAAATCAATCCAATTTTTATTTCTATTTGCGTCTAATTCTTCAATGACGTTTTCTAGTAAAGCCATATCTGCTTCGTCCATTATTCCAGCAAGGGAAGCACGTAAAATTTTATAACCATCGTAAAGAACCCATACACCCAATAATGCAGCGATGATGGCATCCACTTTTTGTATACCTGTTACTATTAAAATTAACAAACCAGCTGCTACTGAAAAAGTGGTAAAAAAATCAATTAAAAATAATTTACCACTTGTCTTTAATGTGGAAGAATTATTCTTTTTGCCCATACGCAATACAAATAAGGCTGTTGTTATATTAATTGTAGCAATTATAATTAATAACCAAAAACCATTCCCTAAATTATGCAAGGTGCCTGGATTAAAATAGCTTTGAATAGATTGGTAAAGAATTAAACAGCCTACCCCAATAATTAAACTGCCCTGAAAAGCAGAAGAAACAAACTCGGCTTTCCCATGTCCATAGGGATGGTCCTTGTCTTTGGGTTTTGCAGCTATATACATGCTATAAGATCCAACCAAGGTAGCAATGATATTCACCACACTTTCTAAAGTATCAGACAAAACCGACAAGGCATGGGTCATAAAAAACACGACCATTTTTAATGCAAAAACTACAACGGTTAGCGCAGTTAAATAGTATTGAGCTTTAAGATTTTTTTTAAGGTTATGCACGAAATAAAATTAGATAGTTGGGGGGACTTATTATTTTGAAAATGCTTCGGCATATCTTTTTTGAACGAATTCCCAGTTTACAATATTCCACCAAGCATTAATATAGTCGGGACGTTTGTTTTGATATTTCAAATAATATGCATGTTCCCAAACATCAAGGCCTAATAATGGTGTTCCCTGCAGTTCGGCAATATCCATTAATGGGTTATCTTGATTAGGTGTTGAAGAAACAGCTAATGTGCCATCTGCTTTTACCAATAACCAAGCCCAGCCACTTCCAAATCTTGTTTTGGCAGCTTCACCAAAGGCTTTTTGAAAATCAGCGAATGATCCAAATGTTTTTGTAATGGCATCTGCCAAAGGGCCAGTGGGTGCAGTGGATGGCGACGGTTTCATGAGTTGCCAAAACAATTCATGATTGTAATGTCCACCAGCATTATTGCGCATTTTAGCGGAATATTTAGAAATAGATTTCAATAAAACGGTTAAGGAAGTGCTTGCAGTGTCTACTTTTTCTGCAACACAAGCATCCGCCAAGTTCTTTGCATAGGTAGCTGCATGTTTTGTATAGTGAATTTCCATGGTCATCGCATCTATGAATGGCTCTAAAGCAATATATGCATAAGGTAATGGTTGCTGTGTATAATCAGAACCGTTGTTTAACAAAGCAGAAGACGTCATTTTTGTCAACAATGGCATTGTTGCTAATGCAATACCTGCTTTGCCAGTTTTGGTTAAAAATTGGCGACGGTTTTGGATCTCAGATTTCATAAAATTATTTTTTAAAGTACTTACGTAAAGTTACTTTAATTGGCTGTAAAAGTCGATAGTAAAATTCCTGGTTAAACAATTGCGAGTCTCGCATTGCTTTGTAGGTTAAAAATATGCCAACTGGGATTAAGATAGCCGAGGAAAACCACATGCCGGTGTACACATTCCACTCTCCAGACTTGGCAAATTTCTCGCCAAAATTATTTAGCAAGAAAAAAACAACAAAAAATATAATTGCCAATACCAAGGGGGTTCCAAGACCACCTTTTCTAATGATAGACCCAAGTGGCGCTCCTATTAAGAAAAGCACTATACAAGCAAAAGACAAAGTAAATTTCCGATGCCATTCAATAGCATGGTAAGCTCCCGCTGTTATATTGTCTTTGTAGTTATCGCGTATGGGGGTTAAATTATTAAAGATGCTTGAAAATTGATAACCAATTGCTTCATTAATGCTAGCGGATAATGAATCTGGAATAATTTCGTTGAATTTATTTACTGGTTTCATTTTAGGTAGCGCTGAAAATAATTTTACGCTATCCCTAAAACTCATAAATCTTAAATAAGGAGTAACTTCTCTTCTTACTTTTTTAACAAAAATGCTATCTCTATTTTTTAAAGAATCCATTGCTTTATTAAGTTGTCTAACACTAAGCATTTTTGGATCATAAATATTATCATTAAGCTTATTGGATTGAAAGCTTTTAAGGTTAAATACTTTTTTATATTCCTTAAAATTCAATCTTGAAAATTCGGTATTTGTTGTGTTTTTTAGTCCTCTTTCTTGATATCTCCAGCCATTGAACAATACAAATTCCAAAAACTTTTTGTCTTTGGAAACCCGCATCACCCCTGACTCTGCAATAATCATATTATCTTGAAGATTATATTTTTTTTCAAAAATGATAATATTTCTAATAACACTATCGTTGGATTCTTTCTTGCCAATTTTTATTACATAGCCATCAATTTTGTCATAGAATACACCTTCTTTTATATCTAATGCAGGTTTTGAAACAATGATTTCATACTTCAAAGAAGTTAATTTCATTTGTGTTACAGGGATAATATTATTTGCAAATAAGAAAGCGACACCTGCTAAAAAAATTGCAAAAATAAATAAGGGTCGCATAAAGCGAATTAAGGGTATGCCAGCCGCTTTTATGGCAATTAATTCGAAACTTTCACCCAAATTTCCAAATGTCATGATGGATGAAAATAATAAAGCCAATGGCAAAGCAGTGGTAAAAGTACTTGCAGAAACTAAACCAATTAATTTGATGATGGTGAATGTATCTAATCCCTTACCAACTAAATCGTCAATGTATAGCCAAAAGAATTGCATTGTCAGCACAAAAGTAGAAATAGTGAGTGCCGCCAAAAAAGGCCCTATAAATGCCTTTAGAATAAGTATGTCTAATTTTTTAAACAAGTTGATTGACTAGCTGCCTATGCGATGAAAAAGATCTTTTATTTGATATTCCCAAAGTTGCGATTGGTCTTTTATTTCATTTTTTTCTGCAAAATCTTTTATGATAAGCACGGTTTGATTTGAAATTTCTGTTTTCTCAACCCTAAATTCAAAGTATTCATTCTTCTCACTTACCAACCATCTAAAGCGAATAAATTTATCTTCTTCTTGATCTAAAATTTCTGCCTTTTCTGGCACGCCGCCATTCCATGAAAAACTGTATACATTTTCCCATTCGTCCACTTTATCTGCAAACCATTCTTGTAATCCTGATGCAGTAGATAAAAATTCAAATAAGATGCCGGGTGAACATCTTACTGGAAATTCTAGTGTAAATAATTGTTTCTTACTCATAATAACTGGTGTCCTCTTAATTGATTAGTTCGTTAGATGCAATAATAATATTTAAAGTTTAGGTTCCAAGTATTTTTTAAAATATATTAGTTAACAAACTGCCAAGATACATTGACAGTTATGTAACAATATATGTATAAGATTGTAAATCAATAAGATAAGAGTATATTTTGAAAATATTCTCAATTCAAAATATCTGTCATTATTTTGTCATTTTTTCTGACAGGGTACTCATTTCTCTGTCCTATCTTTGCTACCCTTAAAATAGCATTATGTTTAATAGTCTTAGTGAAAAATTGGAATCCGCGTTTAAGCACTTAAAAGGGCAAGCTCGAATTAATGAATTAAATGTTGCTAATACCTTAAAAGATATTAGAAAAGCATTACTTGATGCCGATGTGAATTTTAAAATTGCCAAAGAATTTACAGATGCCATTAAGGAAAAAGCAATTGGTGAAAAAGTAATCAATGCCATTAGCCCAGGCCAATTAATGGTAAAAATTGTGCAGGATGAATTAACGGCCTTGATGGGTGCTGAATCAACTCCTTTGAATTTAACAGGAAACCCAACTATTATATTAGTAGCAGGATTACAAGGTAGTGGTAAGACCACTTTTTCGGGTAAACTAGCTACATACTTAAAGGCGCAAAAGAAATCTCCATTATTAGTAGCCGCAGATATTTACAGGCCTGCTGCAATGGACCAATTAACTGTTTTAGCTGAACAAATTGGGGTAGATATTTTTGTAGAAAGAGAAAATAAAAACGCAGTTTCCATTGCACAAAATGCAATTGCCTATGCAAAGCAAAATAATAAAAATGTAATCATCATAGATACTGCGGGTCGTTTAGCGGTGGATGAAGAAATGATGAATGAGGTTACAAACATTAAATCTGCAATAAATCCACAAGAAATTTTATTTGTGGTGGATTCCATGACAGGGCAGGATGCAGTCAATACTGCAAAGGCTTTCAACGATCGTTTGGATTTTACAGGAGTGGTCTTAACAAAGTTAGATGGTGATACAAGAGGGGGTGCCGCACTTTCCATTAAGTACACAGTAAATAAACCTATCAAGTTTATGAGCAGTGGCGAAAAAATGGACACCTTGGATGTTTTTTATCCAGAACGTATGGCCCAAAGAATATTGGGAATGGGGGATATTACTTCCTTAGTAGAAAAAGCACAAGCGCAGTATGATGAAGAAGAAGCAAAGAAATTAGAAAAGAAAATTAAAAAAAATCAATTTGATTTTGAAGATTTTTTGACGCAGATTCAGCAAATCAAAAAGATGGGTAACTTGAAGGATTTAATGGGTATGATACCAGGTATGGGTAAGAACCTAAAGGATGTGGATATAAAAGACGACTCCTTTAAAGGGGTTGAAGCAATTATTCAATCCATGACTTTGCTTGAAAGAAAAAACCCCGATTCCTTAACGCCAAGTCGTAAACAAAGAATTGCAAATGGATCAGGAAAAAATATTGCCGAGATTAATGCATTTATCAAGCAATTTGATCAAATGAAGCAAATGATGAAAATGATGAATGGTCCAATGGGTTCGGCAATGGCTAGCAAAATGCCAGGAATGAGACGATAATTAGGGGAAATAATTTCATAAGTACTTGTATTTCAATTGTTTAATCAAATAAAAACACAGAAATATCCAATTAATTGGGTGAATTCGTGAGTTTCTATTATCTTCGCAGCCTCAACCTTATTTGTTAACGCCTATAAATTTCTATTTAAAATGGCAGTAAAGATCAGACTACAGCGTCATGGTAGTAAAAAAAGACCATTCTACTTTATAGTAGTGGCCGACGGACGCGCACCAAGAGATGGTAAATTCATCCAAAAAATTGGTACTTAC
>CANHIR010000061.1 GCA_947461015.1 Bacteroidota bacterium
AGTGTGTGGAATTGTCCACCGGTCATGTTTATTCTTTTAGTGCACTTACCGAAGTAAAAGTGATCCAAGGCTAATAATTTTAATCACATAAGAGCATTTTTCAAAGCCATTATTTTCTCCGAAAATGGCGTATGAAAAATTATGCTACCGCTTGCTTCACTAAGTCAGCAGCCTCACTCAATAAGATTGCAGATTGAACCTTCAGTCCACTCTCATCAATTAATTTTTTAGCTTCCACAGCATTCGTTCCTTGTAAACGAACAATGATAGGGATATTGATATTGCCTAATTTGTTGAAAGCCTCAATTACACCAGCAGCAACACGATCACAACGAACGATACCGCCAAAGATGTTAATTAAAATAGCTTTTACATTAGGATCTTTCATGATAATTCTAAATCCAGCTTCCACTGTTTGTGCGTTTGCAGTACCTCCCACGTCTAAGAAGTTAGCTGGCTCACCACCACTTAACTTAATCATATCCATAGTAGCCATTGCAAGGCCTGCACCATTTACCATACAGCCTACATTACCGTCTAATTTTACAAAGTTTAGGTTAAACTCACCTGCTTCAACCTCGGTTGGATCTTCTTCTGTTACATCACGCATTGCCAATAAATCAGGGTGACGCATTAATGCGTTGTCATCTAAATTCATTTTACAATCCACTGCTATAATTTTGTCATCCGATGTTTTAAATAGTGGATTAATTTCAAGCATCGCACAATCTAATCCTACATAAGCGTTATATAAGTTGGTTACGAATTTTACGCAGTTCTTTAATGCCTCACCACTTAAACCTAAGTTAAAAGCAATTTTTCTTGCTTGGAATCCTTGTAAGCCACCACCTGGGTGTACCCATTCTTTATATATTTTTTCAGGAGTATCATGTGCTACGTCCTCAATGTTCATTCCTCCTTCGGTACTATACATAATCACATTCATTCCTTTAGTACGGTCTAAAAGGATAGATAAATAAAATTCTTTTGTTGGTTGAGGACCATCATAATATACGTCCTGTGCAACTAAAATTTGGTTCACTACTTTTCCAGCAGCACCTGTTTGAATAGTTACTAAAGTGCCTCCCAAAATATTTTTTGCAAATTTTTCAATGTCTTCAGCCGACTTGCCAACCGCTACGCCACGTTGATCGGTACCCACAATTGAACCTTTACCACGTCCACCAGCATGTATTTGTGCTTTTACAACTGCAAACTTATTATTGGTCTCAGTAGCAATTTTTTGATAAGCCGCAACAGCGTCTTCAACATTTTTTACAGCGACTCCTTCTTGAACGGGTACATTGTACTTTTTCAGTAACTCTTTAGCTTGATATTCGTGCAGATTCATTTTATAGAAATTTTGGCGAAGATACTAGATAAAAATCAGATATTTAGGTTGTTATTTTATCAAATTACGATATAAAACTAAATTTTGTTGTTTAAACATTGATTAGTATTTTTGAACTGTATTGTATTTATAAGATATTCATTAAAATATTAAAACGAACAAACCAATTTGTATGAAAAAAAACATCTTTACCACTTTGATCTTCGCATCTATTACCTTGTTCTCATTTGGACAAAAAAAAGCAGTTGTCCCTGTAACCAACTTTACCATTGATTCAAGTAAAAGTAAAGTAGATTGGGTAGGTTCTAAAAAAAGCGATTTTCACACCGGCTACTTTCCTGTTAAATCGGGTGTAGTTAATGTTGCTGGTGGCAAATTGGTAGGTGGTAATTTTGTGATTGATATTGCAGGCTTGAAAGTGACAGATGGTGCAGGTGAGAAATTACAAGGACATTTACTTTCTGATGCCTTTTTTAATGCAGTTGCATTTGGTGAAGCAACTTTCACCATTACTAAAGTGAGCAACCTAAAGGATAATAAAGCAAATATTACGGGCATGCTTTCCTTGCATGGCGTTAAAGCACCAATTACATTTACTGCTTACATTAGAAATGCAGACGAAAAAGGATTGTTTGCAGAAGCATTTTTTCCTTTAAATAGATCACTTTTTGGAATTAACTATAATTTAGGAACGAACACAGATGTTCAATTGGCAATTCATATTTACGGTAGTAAATTATAATTTCATTGTAGAATTATCATAAAGAAGGCCTCTATTTGAGGCCTTCTTTATTTATTTCCTTTTATACTCCGTAGCGTTCTTTTAATATATGTAAATGATGTAATGCATGGCCAAATATAATAAAGCCTAGGGCATTCACTGAGATTGCATTTTCATTGGCCTTACCTATACTTTTCATTTGATCTTCTGTAAAAGAAGTAAACAATAAGTTTGTAGACTGTCTTACAACCCTCCATTCAACTAACATATCCTTCCAGTTTCTATTTGCAGCAGTAGCATTTTTTGCATATTCATTTTCATCAAATCCCAATAAGCTAGCAGGTTCTTTTCTAGATATTGCCAATGCGCGATAAGCAAAAATTCTTTCTGTATCTATCACATGCTGTAACATTTGTTTAATGGTCCATTTGTCTTCACCATAAGCATAATTTGTTCTTTCCGCAGGGATGGCAGCCCATGATTCTGTGATTCGTTCATGGTATTGTTGAACCAAAATTGAATAGTCTTTCCCACTTGTATAATTAATGTAGGTTTGATAAAATGGACTGTATTCGGTCGCACTAGGTCGGGGCATATTTATTTTGTTTTTATTTTTATTGTTTTTGCGTTGCTATATTTTGCAGCTAATTGTATTGCGTTTGAGGCGTTTACAATTCCGCCAGCTGCAGCTATTTCGGGCAAGCTTTTTGAAGTTTCTTTTTCTGGAACTATGTATTTTTGGTTAAGATCAGTTGGTTTCCATACACTTTGCATGATAATCTTTTTCACTTCTACAGCCGAAAGATTCGGGTAATAGGAACGAATCATTGCAGCAATGTGACTCACAATTGGAGAAGACATACTTGTACCTTGTAAATAACCATGGTTGTTTTGGCCAGGCAATGTTGAATAAATTTTATTTCCTGGTGACAACACATCTACAATCCTTGGTCCATAATTGCTGAAATCTGTAAGAAGGGTATTGTTTATGAATTCGTCGCTACTTGCGGCAACGGTTAATACGTTTTTCGAAGTATCGTTTAAATAACTAGAGTAGGGATTGGGATATACCGCTTTGCTATCTAAATCGTAATACTCATTTCCTGCAGAATGAATGATGAGTACATCCTTAGTAGCCGCATATCTAATGGCATTATCCACCCAAATTTGCTCTGGGGAAAAAGATTTGCCAAAACTCATGTTTATGATTTTGGCGCCATTGTCTACAGCGTAATAAATACCAAGTGCAATATCTTTATCATATTCATCACCATCTGGAACCACTCTTACCCCCATAATTTTTAAATCAGGGTATAATGAATTTACCTTCCATGCACTATCGGGAATACTTGCAACCAACCCTGCAACGTGAGTTCCATGTTTTGCATTTGGACCAGTGATATCATTGTTGCCATAAAATTTATCAGATAAATTTTCATAATTATCCTTGATAATCTCGGCTCTAATGGGAGCGGGTGGAGTGATTTTAGCCTTGGAAGATTTTTCTTTACCTTCTATATATTCATTTAATTCATCGATAATTTCGTTAAAGGGTGTTTCCCTTTCAATTCCAAGTAGGTTAATGGTTCTTAAATACGCCATTTTAGCGTCTAGCGTATTGCGACCTAATGGTTGAAAGGATATTAATTTTTCAACAGTAAAGCTTGAGTCATTCATTTCTCGAACAATGGTATTGCCTAACTTTTTTAAGGCATTGGTAGCAATGCCCATATAACGCAAATTGGCTGCATCTTCATCCGAAAATTCAATTTCTAATGCAGCTTGTTGCCACATTTCGTATTGTTTTTTTTGTGTTGGATTTAATTGATTAATATCTATTTTTTGACCTTCATAGATATGCTTGTATTTGTGGTAAACCCTGCTTTTTTCGTCAGAAGCTTTATTGATATTGCTACCATCTTTTCCACCTAAAAAATTCCAGCCATGTATATCATCAATGTATCCATTGTGGTCATCGTCAACACCATTGTTTGGAATTTCTTTTTTGTTGAGCCAAAGTTTACTTTTTATTTCAATATTATTGGTGTCTACTCCGCCATCCATTACTGCAACCACGATAGGCGATGGTTTCAGTGACAATGTGCTTATTTTTTGATAAGCCTGATAAAGACTTATGCCGTGCACATGATCTTGTGTATAATCCTTCCAATGCCAATTTTGACTTGGAGCAACAGCTTGTCCAAAACTTGCTGTTTGCAAGCATATGAGTATACCAATTATTGAAATCCTATTCATACATTAAAAATCAAATTTTATACCTTGTGCAAGCGGGAGTGTAGTGCTCCAATTAATTGTGTTCGTTTGACGACGCATGTATGCTTTCCATGCATCACTTCCACTTTCTCTTCCTCCACCTGTTTCTTTCTCTCCACCAAAGGCGCCGCCAATTTCCGCTCCACTTGTTCCAATATTTACATTGGCAATGCCACAATCACTGCCTTGTGCGGATAAAAATAATTCAGACTCTCTCATATTCAATGTCATAATAGCAGAAGAAAGTCCTTGTGGCACATTGTTTTGAATTGCAATGGCTTGTTCAATAGTTGCATATTTCATAACGTACAAAATAGGAGCAAAAGTTTCATGTTGTACAATATTAAAAGTAGGATCCGCAGCTGCAATACAAGGCTTTACGTAGCATCCACTTTCGAATCCGGCACCCTCTAAAACCCCGCCTTCAATTAAAAAGCTACCTCCTTCTTTTTTACAGGCTTCAATACTTTTTAAATACAATGCAACGGCTTCTTTGTCTATCAATGGCCCCATATGATTATTGGCATCTAATGGATTTCCAATTTTTATTTGTTGATAAGCCTTGGTTAGTTTGGTCACAAATGAATCGTAAACTTTTTCATGTATGATTAATCGTCTTGTACTTGTACATCTTTGCCCTGCGGTACCCACTGCACCAAATACGGCACCTATTAAGGACATATCTAAGTCGGCATTTTCAGTTATGATAATCGCATTATTGCCTCCTAATTCCAAAATGGTTTTCCCTAATCTTCCAGCAACTGCTTTATTTAATTCTTTTCCCATTCTTGTGGAACCCGTTGCAGAGACCAATGGAATGCTGGTATCATGACTCATCCATTCTCCTACTTCACGCCCACCTTGTATTAAATTATTTACACCTTCGGGCACATTGTTATGAGCAAATACTTTTGCTACAATATTTTGAACCGCATTCCCGCACAATGGTGTCTTTTCACTTGGTTTCCAAACTGTAACATTACCACAAACCCATGCAAGCGCTGCATTCCAGCTCCAAACTGCAACAGGAAAATTAAATGCAGATATAATACCCACAATACCCATTGGATGCCATTGTTCATACATACGATGAGCAGGTCTTTCGCTGTGCATTGTTAACCCATATAGCTGTCTGGATAATCCTACTGCAAAATCACAGATATCAATCATTTCTTGAACCTCGCCTAAACCCTCTTGCAAGCTTTTTCCCATTTCATAACTTACCAACTGGCCTAATGCGTGTTTCTCTGCACGAAGTGCTTCCCCCAATTGCCTTACTACTTCACCTCGCTTTGGTGCGGGCCAATTTCTCCATGCTAAAAATGCGGATTGAGCAGTGGTGATTACTTTTTCATAAGCTTCCTTATCTGTGCTATTTACAGATCCAATTAAATCCCCATTCACTGGTGAAAAACTTATGATAAGTTCGCCTTTACTTTTTACAATAGATGTGCCTGTTGAAGTTCCCTCGTTTTCCTTTTGCAACTTCAATGTTTGTAAGAATTCCATTTTTTATTTTTTTATTTTTTCAATAATATTCGTGGTAGAAAATCCTTCAACAATAGGATTGATAATTACTTTTCCGCCATTGGCTATAACTTCCTTTGCACCTACAATAGTATCAATTGTATAATCGCCTCCCTTTACTAAAACATTGGGTAGCAGTTGAGCTATAATTTCTGAGGGGGTGTCTTCTTCAAAAATAACAACAGCGTCAACCATTGCTAAGTTAGCAATAATAATTGCCCGGCTTGCAGTATCATTAATTGGCCTGTCATCCCCTTTTAATCTTTTAATACTAGCATCGCTATTTAAACCCACTATTAAAAAATCAGCTTCTTTGGCAGCTTGCGCGATAGAAAATAAATGACCTGGGTGAAGAATATCAAAACATCCATTGGTAAATGAGCAGGTTTTACCCAAAAGGCGCCATCCATGAATCATTGCTTTTGCTTGATCCAATGACATGATTTTTTTTTCAAAACCTTCTACAAAACGCATATTATTTTGCTTTTTTATTAATGATAGGCAATAGAATTAGTCCAATACCTCCTAAAATTAATAAGATAATAAACTGTGAAAACCATTGTACAGTTCCATTGGCTAATCCTAAAGAATATTTTACCCCATTGAGTTCAAGCACTTTGGCCATTAAAAATGCGTAAGCGCCTATACCTCCTGGTGTAATAATCATTCCAATACTACCAAATGCCAAACAACTTAAAGCTGTTGCAAGAGAGCTTTCGGTCCCTGGCGTGCCATATAGTCCAACATAGGTAGCTGCAAAATACATAAACCATATCCCAAAAGAATACAAAAAGAATAGGTTATGCTTTTTCAATTTTGTTGCACTAATAACACCTTCCCAAACTCCAGTGATGATAAGTTTTATGCTTTTTATTATTTTTTGCATTTTTCTTTTAAAAACAAAAAGCAACAATAAGCTAAGGAGGATTGCCCCTGCAATAATATAAAGTAATAAGTGATTGTTTTTAGGTTGATTATTTTGACTTGCAAATGAATTTATTTGAAGCCATCCCGCTTGAATCACCGGGAATTGAAAAATGAGGGCAAGCGTAAAAACAATTCCTAAACTAATTACATCAAATGCGCGCTCGGCAACAATGGTACCCACAATTTTCTCTGCGGGGACTTTTTCATATTTAGATAACAAAGTACATTTTAACACTTCACCTAATCGGGGCACCGCTAAATTGGCTAAATAACCTATTAAGACAGCTAAAAAGGTGTTTGAAATGGATGGTTTGTAGCCTAGGGGCTCCATAATTAGCCTCCATCTTAGCGCCCTCAAGAAATTTGAAAAGGTAAGCATAATGAAAACAGGGATTAAAATCCAGTATCTGGTTGTTCTTAGCGCTTGGGTGAAATCATTCCAATCTTTCGCTGGAATTTGTTGTAAACTCCACCAAATCAGCAAAATACCAATTAATAAGAAAAAAGCTATTTTAAGGAATTTACCCATTATCGTTCGTTTTCTATTGAGTCGCAATTTACAATCAAAACTGCTATAAATCTTGTTATATAGGTGCTAATTATCCCAGTTTTTTGGGGGTTTCTTAAAGTGCGTACTATTTCGTACCTTCGCAAACTCAAAGATGGTTCTGAGTTAAACCCAAAAAGGAATGTCTGAAAAAAAACGAATATTATACATCGCGACCGAAATGTCACCTTATTTAGAGTTGACAGAGTTTGCCGAGATTATTAATAAGCTGGCGATTAAAAGTAATGATAGTGGCCTAGAAGTTCGTTGTATTATGCCAAGATTTGGTGTAATCAATGAAAGAAGACACAGATTACATGAAGTGGTAAGACTTTCTGGAATCAACGTTCAAGTTGACAATGATGATTATCCGCTTCAAATTAAGGTTGCCTCTTTGCCAAATGCAAGATTACAGGTATACTTTTTAGAAAATGAGGATTTCTTCAAACGTAAGCAAATTTTTCATGACGAAAATGAAACTTGGTTTGATGACAATGCGTTAAGAACAATTTTCTTTTGTAGAGGAGCACTAGAAACGGTAAAAAAGTTCGGTTGGCCTCCAGACATCATTCATTGCAGTGGTTGGATGACTGGATTAATTCCAGCTTATATAAAAACGGCTTTCAAAAAAGAGCCAGTATTTTCAAACTCAAAAGTCGTATTCACCATTGGTGCTAATACTTTCGAGGAAAAATTCAATAAAGATTTTTTAACGAAGGCAATTATTAATGCCAATATTAAGGATAAGGATTTAGAGCCCTTTAAAGATTTGAACAATGCCGCTTTATTTAGAGGAGGTGCAACTTATGCAGACGCAATTACTTTTGGGTCTGACGTTATTGATAAAAAATTAGTTGCAGAATTCTCTACGGTAAAAGGTAAAAAAGTAGTTCCATTCAATGGATGGGATTCCGATTTAACAGAGTATTTAGATTTATACAACGAACTTGCAGGCAAGTAAATACAAAATTATTCATGGCATCAAATATTTTAGTGAAAAGAATTTCGACAGTATTGTTTATAGGTTTCCTTTTTTCAGCATGTACCAGAATTGGAACAACCGAAATGGGACTTGGATTACTTCCGTCAATGGATGCATTTAATACTAAAGACACCATTTTAGATGTTGAAACAGAAACGGTGGATCGCGCCGATTCTTTAAGAATATATGGACAAGATGATCATTTAGTAGGTATTATAAATAATGATCCACTTTTTGGATCCACAAATGCAAGTATGTATTTCCAATTGAAGCCATCTTTTTTTCCTTATTATATTAGAGGTGCAAAGGATAGTGTGATCATTGATTCTGCAGTGCTTATGCTTAACTATCGTGGCTTTTATGGCGATTCCTCAAAACCAATTGTTTTAAATTTAAAGCGTATAAGTGCTTCAACACCATTGAATTTAGATACTTTGGTAGCAAGTAATTACCCAGAAGTATACAATATACAAACGGATGCCACCATGGCAAACCCTTATACATTGAATTTTGCGCGCATCCAAGACTCGATAATCAATAGGTACGAGGCAACAAAAAATCAAATTCGCATACCATTGAACAGTACTTTTACGAATTTGTTTTTAAATGTGTATGATTCAACCACAGCGTATAGGACGGATACTACTTTACGTAAATATTTCCCTGGTTTTGCGCTAAGTGCAAATACAACTGGCAATCCCAATGTATTAGTTAGAATAAATTTATTAGACACCAATACAAAACTTGGGTTATATTATAGAACCAATTCAACTACTAATCCTGGTGTTAGAGATACAATTGTAGATTATTTTAAATTTTCATTGTATGGTAATGGATATGCAAATTTTGTAAAAAGAAATAGATCAAGCGCTGAAGTGGCAAGACACTTGGGTGTTGCAAAAGATACCTTGGTATATGTGCAAACCAGTCCTGGAACCGTTGTTAAAATTAAAGTACCAGGGTTAAAAACTTTTGCAAATAAAGTAATACACAGAGCAGAATTAATTGCAGAACAGGTTCCAAGCGAAACCCAACAGGATGGACAATTTTACCCACCTAATTACTTATTCTTAGGTGCCTACGACAGTGCTTCCAAAGTAATTAGAAATATACCTAATGATTATCAAGGAACCGTAAATACGACACAGTTTGCTAGGTTCGGAGGTAGATTAATTTATAAGACAATACAAGGTTATAGCAACGTAGCAACGTATAATTTTGACCTTAGTAGATACATGCAAGGAATTATTTCTAGAAAAGATACCATTTTTGATATGAGGTTGTTTGCCCCTGTAAACGATTCTCTCAAATATGTGCCACCTTACCCGAATAATTTACAGTCGGGCACCGATTATTTGACAACCTCTTTAGGCAATCAGCCAGCAATAGGAAGGGTGAGGCTTGGTGGGGGTAAACATTCCAAATTTAAAATGAGACTTCACGTTTATTATTCCGACTTATAAAGAAAAGACTTTATTTATATATTTGCATTTTACTATAAACATCTAAAAAAAAGAATATGCCTTATTTATTTACATCTGAGAGTGTTTCTGAAGGACATCCAGACAAAGTAGCGGATCAAATTTCTGACGCTTTAATCGACAATTTTTTAGCATTTGATCCACAATCAAAAGTGGCATGTGAAACCTTAGTTACAACTGGTCAAGTTATTTTGGCGGGTGAAGTAAAATCTAAAGCGTATTTAGACGTTCAAACCATTGCTCGCGATGTCATTAAGAAAATTGGTTACACAAAGAGTGAATATATGTTTGAAGCGGAT
>CANHIR010000062.1 GCA_947461015.1 Bacteroidota bacterium
CAGTATCCACACGACCAATCATGTCGGTATTTAAATCGGCAGTTGTTTTTTCCAAAGGGAATATAGGGTGTTCTGAATAGTATTGAGAACCCCATAAGCCTTTCTCTTCGCCACTTACTGTCATAAATACAATGGTACGTCTTGGACTTTTTCCTTTTTTTGCAGCTGCAGCAAAAGCTTCAGCCATTTGCATTACACCTACTGTTCCAGAACCATCGTCGTCTGCGCCATACCAAATAACATTTCCTCTTTTACCTAAGTGATCATAGTGACCAGTTAAAAATAAGTATTCGTCTTTTTTATCGGTACCTGGTAACATAGCAATGACATTGCTACTTTCTAGGTTATCTGTTTTTTTAGTAGCTACTAATGTAACATCAGCGGCAAAGTCACCTTTTGTAATTCCACCTAATTCGGCAACAGTTTTACCTTGTTTTGCTAAAATGGTATTTGCCAAATTAACAGAAACATTGGCCATTAAAAAACCCGCACCATCATTCTTTTTCAAGTACATGTTTCCTTTTGTTTCAGTTGGAGTTTTACGAGGGAAGCTTTCAGAAACAACTAATAAGCCTGCAGCACCTTTTGTAGTAGCAGCACGCATTTTTGCCATTGGAGAAGCAGGATTTGAATTAAATGCACGGTTACCACCTTGACCCATTGTTGGCATTCCTGCACTGCTGCCTTCCAAAATAAGCACCAATTTGCCTTTCACATCTAAGCCTGCATAATCATTAATTCCTTTTGCATCATCTACAATACCATATCCTGCAAATACCACATTTGAATAGTCCCATTTGCCATTAGAAATAGTTTGTAGCGAAAAGTTAAAATCTTTATCCCATTCAAAAGAAGTTCCATTTACGAAAATACCCTTAGCTGTTAAATTATCTTGATAAACAGGGTAGGTTTGTTGGTAGCTTGTTCCATTACCTGGCAACAATCCCATTCTTTTAAATTCACTTTCAATATAAGCAGCAGCCTTCTTTTGTCCAGGACTTGCTGTTTCACGACCTTCCATTTCGGCACTCGCAATTACTGATAACTTTTCTTTTAAAGCTTCTGCAGTAATTACATTGCTAAATTTTGTAAGTTCTTTTCCTTTTTGTGCAAAAGAAATAGTGCTTATAAAAAGCATTAAAACCCAAATTAATTTCTTCATGTAATTGATTTTTTTAAAACGGTTAAATTAATAAATTAAGAACAAGCAATTTTATTCACCCTATTTTGATGTCTACCACCTTCGTAAGTAGTAGTCATAAATTTTTCAATCATTTCTTTTGCTGCTTCCAAACTTACAAAACGAGCTGGTATGCAAATCATATTTGCGTCATTGTGCAAGCGGGTTAATTCAGCTACTTCCGTTAGCCAACATAAGCCAGCACGGATACCTGCGTGTTTGTTGGCAGTCATAGCTACACCATTGGCACTTCCACAAAATAAAATACCAAAACATGCTTCACCGCTTTCAACACTGGCTGCAGTTGGATGTGCAAAATCGGGATAGTCAACTGAATCACTATTGAATGTGCCAAAGTCTTTAACCGAATATCCTTTTAATTCCAACCAAGATTTTACCTGTGCTTTATATTCCACACCTGCGTGGTCGGCGCCCATTGCAATTGGTTTTGTAACATCAAATACAAATGACATACAATAATTTATTTTATTTTTTTATAATTATATCCGCTATCTATTAATCCCACTCTTTTTCATCCTCTTTTTGCATTGCTTTATAAGCCCATCTTGAAACAAAGATGCTGAATTCAAATAATGAATAAAGAGGAATAAACACAATAGTTTGACTATACCAATCAGGGCTTGGTGTTATAAATGCAGAAACTACTAAAATAACAACCACCGCATATTTCCTTGTTTTAGATAAAAAATTAGGAGTAATCAACCCAATTTTTGTAAGTAAAAAAACAATTACTGGCATTTCAAATGCAATTCCACAACCCAATATCAAATTTGTAAGATTGTCTAAATAGTCGGCAAAGGTTGGTATAGTGGTTACAATATTTTTAGTGCCCAATTGAAAACTTGCTAAGAAATTAAAAGTAAAAGGCCCTAGCACGAAAAATCCAAAAGCGGCACCTAAAAAGAAAAAAAAGGAAACCCAAAAAATGGCAAACCTTGTGTTTTTAACTTCTTTTTCCTTTAATGCGGGTTTAATGAATCTCCATATTTGCCAGAATACAAATGGGAAAGCAATAATAATACCTCCCACCATAGCCATACTAATGGCACTTAAAAATTGACCTCCAAACGTGGTGCTTTGTAATTGCACTTTAACGGGTGGCATACACAAGGAATCTCCAATGTGCAACCAATGTCCAAAGTTGCAAAATCCACGATAAGTAATAAAATCTGGGCTTAGTGGACCTGTTATGATATTGTCCATGATCCAGTCCCTGTATATAAAAAGTACAATAGCGGCAATTAAAATGGAAGATAAGGATCTAACAATCGTACCTCTTAATACTTCGAGATGATCAATAAAGGACATCTCTGAATTTTCACTCTTCTTAAATCTATCAAAAATTGCCATGTAAATAATTCAATGAGGGCTAAAGTTAAGGCTTCTGAAGCAAAAAGGGAAGCCATTTTATCAAAATAGTTTTAACGGATTTTTATTTTCACCTTTTCAATCCTAGTATCGCTTACCGCTAACACTTCGGCATCAAAATGAGCTAAATTAATGCGTGTTTTCACCTTCGGAATGGCCTCGTGGCAATGTATTAAATATCCACTTAATGTTTCTGAGTTTTCGGCGCCAAATTCAATATTGTATTTCTCGGTTAAGTAATCCAATTCCAAACGGCCACTAAATATATATTCCTTTTCAGATAGCTTTTTTTCAATTAACTCTTGCTCATCATACTCGTCGTCGATTTCTCCAAAAATCTCCTCTAATACATCTTCCATAGTTACAATCCCGGCAGTCCCTCCAAATTCATCAACCACCCATGCAATACTTTTTCTCTTTTTGGAGAAAAGATTAATTAAATCAGACGCATTCATACTTTCCGGCACCAAAATAATTGGATGAATAATGGATGCAATATTTTTAGGCTTTTGAAATAAATCCAATTGATGAACATACCCTACAATGGTATCTAATGTGTCCTCATATACCACCAACTTACTTAATTTGGTCTCAACAAATATGGACCTTAGTGCTTCTATAGAGGTGTTCAATTCAACACCAATAATTTCTGTTCTGGGTACTAAACATTCTCTAATTTTAATTTCTGCTAAGCTTAGTGCATTTTCAAACAAATCCGTATTTAAGTCTTGTTGTTCAGGATGCTCAATATTTTGTTGCACAAAATGAGCTAAGTCCACTTTTGAAAAAGCTTCTTTTTTATTTACCACTTTTACTTGTAAAAAAGTACTTAGAAACCACTGCGCTAAGCTTACTAAAATTTTTGTTAAAGGACTAAATAGAATATGAAAAAATTGAGCAATATAGGCAAAACGAGCAATCATTGTGCTTGCTCTTGCTTTAAAAATTGCTTTGGGAATTAGCTCTCCAATAAATAATATCACCATTGTCGATAATACAGTATTGCCCAATAAGATAGCATAACTACCTAAATTTTCTGGCCAAATATAAGTATCAAGCAACTGTTCAAATAAGATACCAAAAACGACTAAGGAAATATTCAAACCAATTAAACAAGTGCTAATAAATTGAGTAGGCGCTTGCAAAAATTTCGCAATAATTAAACCTGCTGGGTCACCGTTTTTCTTTTTTAATTCAAGGCTTAATCTATTGGCACTAACAAAACCAATCTCGTATCCCGAGAAAAAACCAATTAAAATTAAAGAAGCAATGATAGCGAAAATCATAGTTAAATATTTGCTTTAATATACAATTATAAACCTGTAGTATCTGAAATTATAGCAAAGCTATTGGATTGAGGTTTAAAAATTTTAATATCTGATAAGTCTTGGTTTGCTTCAAATCCTAAGCCATAAATTTTAGAAATTGGATTATGTTGCTTTACAACCACTTCTTTGTCTGTGTGAAATTTACTGGTATTTTGATCCCAGTACATTTCTTTACACCATAAAGTATCTCCCATTACATTGTAAATAATCACATCTCCTTTCAAAAAAAATTTATTTTCTTCCTGTATATATTTAGCGTAATTCGCGCTAAGTTTACTTTCCACCTTTGCGCTATCTTTAAAAAAATCTACTTTAATTGTATTCGGAAACTCAACCATCTGTCCACTATCTAATAAATATTTTTTCATGATGGGGGCAATCACTTTTGCACTCATTTTGCCATCCCCGCTCATGTATATAGACACATCTTTGCCTATGTCAATTCCTCCAGCACTATCATTTAATGCTTTCACTTCATTGATATTATTTTCACAAGCAAGCATAAAAAAGCAGCTACATAGTATGGTAACTGCTAAATTATATTTTTTATGAATAAAATGATTAATCATATCTACGTTTATTAAACCATATATCACTTAAACTATATCCAAAGCTAAATTGGAAAAAGTTTTCTTGATAACTATTCACATTGCTTCCTCTTTTACCAATTTGCAATGCCATGTTCAGCACAGAAAATTGATAATCATAGGAACGATATTTTCTTATTGGAAATCCAGCACCAATAGAAAAGCTGGATACCTTTAAGCCATTTTGATCGATATTGATATAATCCTTACCTGTATTAAATCCCGCACGATAAGTTACAGTAGACCAATAGTTTTCGTAGTCTAATGCATTGGGACAAAACTGTAAACACACTCTTGTCATATAAGCATCAGAAAGCAGATCCTTTTGGCCATAAAAACTATAATTGTTTTGCCAATTGGCTTTGTCAAATTCTAATCCAATCACCCATTGGTCATAAACACCGTTGTTGCTAATTTCTTTTTTATGAAAAGCGATACCGGCTGTATATTTCGCTGGTAATTTTATTTTTCCAATATTATTTTTAGACAAGGAAACGGTATCTAAATTTATTTCAGTTCCTGTTGTATAAGTACCTGTAGATCTTAATACATCTTGTTTGCCTGACATGGATTGATCCAATGTTGCCGTTGCACCGTAGCTTAAAGTATATTCAGTTTTATCAGTAGCAATTTTGTGTGCAGTTGATTTTAGTTTTATATCTCCCATTATGCCAACTTGAAAAAATACACCTCCAAATAATGTGTTTGTACTCGCAATGGATTGATAAAATGCAGTGGAATCAACGTTGTATAAAAAGGATTTTACATTTTCAATTTTCTTTTTACCAAAATTGTATCCGGTATTAAATCCAACACTAAAATGCTTCCAAGATTTACCAAAGCCTATAAATGCCTGGTTTAAACCTCCTTGTCCAATATAATTGTTAAAAAGGGTATCACCGGAAGCAATGGTCTTAGCTTCATTAATTGAATAGTTAATTTGGGTTAAGGGTCTTAATCCAAAAGCCATTCCAACTTTACTTGTTTTATCTATTGGCAGGCCTACTGCAACGTAATTGGGAACAAAATAGTTGGAATTAAATTTTGATACTGGAGTTTGACTTCTAAGTGTATTGGTTGTTAAATTCATGCCTAGATCAAAAGTGGTCATGTATAAACTACCATAGGAAGCTGGGTTGTTGAAATTTAAGGATTGGCCAAAACTACCATTCATGCTTGAGGTATACGCAGCTGTAAAACCACCTAAACCCTGGCTAGTTACGTTTTGACTATTATAAACCTCGTTGCCTAATCCATATCTAGAAAACGGGGAATTGATTTGAGCTTTAGCAGGCAATAGAGAACAAACTAAAACGATTGAGGGTATCAGCCTAAGTATTTTTTTCACAAATAGCATAAAGTCCTTTAAATATTAAATTTTGGTCGGCAAATATCCTCTTTTTTAAGTGCTGCGCAAAATAACAAATGTCCCCGCCGGTTAATAGCACGTTAAAGTTGGCATATTTTTGTTCATAAGCCCCAATAATACCGTCTATTTCGGCAGCAATGCCCAAAATTACCCCACTTAAAAGGTTGGTTTTGGTATCATAGCCTACTAAAGTAAACTCCGAGGAGGGGGTAATTAGGGGTAAAAGCGCTGTTTGTTCATGCATTGCTCTAAAGCGCATTTGCATTCCAGGCGAGATACTTCCTCCTAAAAACTGGTGCTTATTGTCTACGAAATTATAGGTAATGCAAGTTCCTAAAGAGATTGCAAGACTATGTTGATTGGGGTATTGGTCCACAGCTGCAGCCACAATGGCAAGGCGGTCTGCTCCAATGGTTTCTGGCTTCCCTACAGGGCTTGTAAAATTGATCATAGAGCCGGGCCCTAATAAATGAAAATGCGTCTTTTCTGACAATAAGGTTTCAATGCTTTTGTCGTGGTGAATCACAGATGACAAAATAGACTTTATAGGGCTCCATTTTTGTAAGAGTTCATCAATTTCTGCCGTATCTCCTTTTGATAGCACTACTACCTCCAACAACTCATTTTCTTTAAAAATGGCTGCTTTTAATCGGGTATTTCCAAAATCAAAACAAATGCTAATTGACATAAATTTATTCTAAGCTCAAATTTAAACCCTTTGTATCAAAGTTTGCCTAAAACAGTAGGCAAGTTGCAAAAGATTTCGGTTATTTGAGCAACAAATGAAAAGGATATGAAGATTGCCGGATTTACCATCATTAAAAATGCAGTGACCAATGATTTCCCAATTGTGGAAGCCATAAAATCTATCCTACCTGTGGTGGATGAAATGATTGTTCTTATTGGTGACTCTACCGACGAAACCATTGCATTAATTGAATCTATTGGGGATCCAAAAATAAAAATACATCATTCGGTTTGGGATAAAAATTTGAGAAAGGGAGGAAGTGTACTTGCCGTAGAAACCAATAAAGCTTTTCAACTTATTGACGAATCATTTACATGGGCTTTTTATATTCAGGGTGATGAAGTAGTGCATGAAAAATACCATCCTGCTATCTTAGCTGCTTGTGAAAAATATGAAAAAGACGAAGCAGTACAAGGTTTACTTTTTAATTACAAACATTTCTTTGGCACCTACGATTATGTGGGAGATAGTAGAAAGTGGTATGCACATGAAACGCGAATTATTCGAAACAATAAATCCATTAGCGCCTATAAAGATGCACAAGGATTTAGAATTGGTAAATCGAAATTACCAGTAGCCGCAATGGATGCTTGCATTTATCATTATGGCTGGGTAAAGAGCCCTGAACAAATGCGAAAAAAACAAAAAGAGAGTGCCACTTTTTGGAATGATGATACCAAAATGCAAGAAATAATTTCCAGTCCGGATTATTATGATTTTACAGGATTTGATTCACTTGAAAAATTTGCAGATACGCATCCAGCGGTGATGTTGGATCGCATACAAAGAAAAAATTGGAGCATTGATTTAGATATTTCAAAAAAGAATTTCACATTAAAAAACAGCGTTTTATATTACTTTGAAAAGTGGACCGGTATCAGACCTTTTGACTTTAGAAATCATAATATAATTAGACCTTAATGTTATACACGATTCAAGATATCATTGCAGGTGTTAAAAAGGGAGACTTTCTTTTTTTATCAAAAGTGATTTCACATATTGAAAATCAAGAAGCAGGGACGGCATCATTTATTACTGGACTTACACCTAATGATGTGCAAGTAATTGGCCTTACGGGTCCCCCAGGTGCTGGAAAAAGCACCTTAATCGCATCCTTGGTAGGCGAAATGGTTAATGAGCAAAAAAGAGTGGCCGTACTTTCGGTGGATCCTAGTTCGGTGATCCATGAAGGGGCATTATTGGGCGATAGAATTAGAATGAGAGAATGGTATTTACACCCTTCCGTTTATATTAGGTCATTGGCTACCAGAGGTCATTTAGGCGGGCTTATAAAGAGTATTGATCAAATGGTATTGCTCTTAAAATCGGCGGGCTTTGATTACATTATTTTAGAAACGGTAGGGGTGGGTCAATCCGAAGTGCAGGTGGCTAAAATTGCCTATCCAACCATCTTGGTTTTGGTACCTGAAGCAGGGGATGAAATTCAAATGATGAAATCAGGATTATTTGAGGTGGCGAATATTTATGTGGTGAATAAATCAGATAGGCCAGCAGCACAAAAGTTTGCAAATCATTTAAAACTTTCCCTGGCGGATAGGGCAGGAGATGGTAAAAAAACATCTTTGCTGCAAACTACTGCAAATACAAAAGAAGGAGTGTTGGAATTATTAAATGTAATTAAGCAATATAGTTAAAGAAAAAATGGATATTCAAAAAGATAAGATTAGTTCCTTTTTTGAGCGCAAAAGTATTGCAGCTACCATTTGGTTTGGTCTTGTTGCGGTTGCTTTACTAAATGCAGTTAAAGGGGACGCCTACAATAACTTTATTATTTTTAAGCAATCCTTTTTTCATTTAAAAAACAATACCAATTTATATCTTGAATATGTAAACGAGTATAAGGATCATTATTATTACAGTCCCAGTTTTGCGGTTTTAGTGACACCTTTTGTTTTTATACCCAAATTAATTGCGCCTTTTGCATGGGGTTTCTTTGATGCTGGAGTATTATATTATGCAATTAGGCAACTTCCTGTAAAAGTAAAATATCAAAACTTTATTTTAATTGTTTCGGCAAATGAAATGATGAATGCTGCTGGTAATTTACAAAGCAATGGCATTATGGCTGCTACTATTATATTGTCTTTTGTATACCTACTGCGTCAAAAAGAAAGTGCATCTGCTTTTATGATACTGGTGGGATTCTTTATAAAATTGTATAGCATTGCTGGATTGGCTTTCTTCTTTTTTAGTAAGCAGAAAATTAAGTTTATATTATATTTTATTTTTTGGACAATCGTTATAATGTGCTTGCCCTTGGTTGTGACAAGTCCTGCTAATTTGTTACAGTGCTATCGAGACTGGGCTGCTGCACTTTCCTTAAAGTCTAATTTTGACATTACCGTACCAATGCATCAAAATATGGTGGACATTACTTTGCAAGGGATGGTGAAAAGAATTTTTTATTTACCCCATTTAAATAAATGGATTTTTATTGTCCCTGCCTTAATTATTTTTGGGGCACAATTTATATACTATCAGTATTTTAGTCATCCAATTTATAGATTGTACATTTTGTGTTCAGTGCTTCTATTTATCATCGTGTTCAATACAGGTACAGAATCACCTACTTTTATCATTGGGGTTCCTGCAATTTGTTTATGGTATGTTTTACAAGAAAAAACGAAATGGATTCATTTTGTGTTTCTTGTTTCCATATTCTTTTCAAGTTTTTCTTACTCAGACATATTTACGCCTTGGTTAAGAACGCACATCATGATGCCTTATGCTTTAAAAGTGTTGGGATGCTTTATTGTATGGGTTGTTATCGCCGTGCAAATATTTACGAAGCAATTTTTGAAACTAAGTTTGCACAGGCCCTAATCTAAAGACTTTTTCTTTTCATTTTGGCGCCATCTGTATGCAATAAAACCAATGATTGCAAATGGCATAGCTGCCAGGTATACAATCCCCAAATTAAAGCCCTTACCGGCATCTTCACCCATTTGGCTTGCTGATTTAGTACAGATAGAACATTGCGCATACACATGCAGCGTGAAGGCTTGTAGTAATAATATGAATGCGATACGTTTCATGGGTACAAAATTACAATAAAAAAACCCGAACATACAAAAGCAGTTCGGGGAATCTTATTAGAACGCAAATGGTCTTATGCGCTAGCTTTAGTCGCTTTTTTAGCTTTAGTAGTCTTGTGAGGTCTGCTCTTTCCGAAAGAACCTAAGAATCTTTTTCCTTTAGCTGTTTTTTTATCTCCTCTACCCATAATAATGTGTTTTTTAGTGATTGGATGGCAAAAATAAAAAAACCCCCTGATAAAAGGGGGTTTTTATTGAAATAAATTTCAAATTACAATTTTCCGCTTAATTCCTTACCAGCCTTGAATTTTGCAACTTTTTTAG
>CANHIR010000063.1 GCA_947461015.1 Bacteroidota bacterium
CGCCTTCTACCAATATTGAAATTGTAGACTTAACCAATTTACCTCCACAAACTAAAGTGGCTATTAACCAAGGCTTGTTTATGAAACGAAGAGGGGAGGTGATTAAGGCTAGTAAACACAATGTATTTGTTAGACTTGAAAGTATCAACTTAGTGATGATAGTAGAATTCAAGCCACACGAGGTATCGCCTATTTAATTTCCCAATCTACAATTTGGTTGCTCCATTCAGGCCTAAACGGCGTAACAATTCTTATATAGTTATCGCTATATCCTTCTAACATTGGAATATCCGTTGGATTCTTCTGTTTGATGGATTCAAAAAGAACAGGTCTTGTTTCACCAATATGTTGCGCATTAAAATATTGTTGTTTTTGATAGGACAAATTGCGTAATATTTTATTTCTTTCATTGCGAACGGTCATTGGTACTACTGGTTTAATATCCAATGCCTTAGTCATAGCACGCTCCGAGTAGGTAAATACGTGTAAGTAGGAAATGTCTAAAGAATGTATAAAATCAAAACTCTCTTTAAAATAAGCTTCTGTTTCTCCTGGCGAACCAACAATTACGTCAACGCCTATACAAGCGTGCGGCATGATAGATTTAATTGCTGTTATTCTATCTGCATACAATTTGCTATTATATCTTCTTTGCATTAATTTAAGTACAGCATCAGAACCGCTTTGTAATGGAATGTGAAAGTGGGGCATAAATCTTTTGGACTGTGCCACCCATTCAATTATTTCATTTGTCAATAAATTCGGTTCAATCGAAGAAATGCGATAACGAGGAATTGTGGTTTTCTGATCCAAGGCTTTAACTAATTCAAAAAAATCTTCATTGTGTTTTTTGCCGCCATCTCCCCCTTTCCCAAAATCTCCTAAATTAATGCCTGTTAAAACAATTTCTTTAACGCCGTTTTCTGCTAAACCCTGTGCTTGTTCCACCACATTTTCAATACTGTCACTTCTGCTTTTACCTCTTGCCATAGGAATGGTACAAAAAGTACAACTATAGTCACAACCATCCTGTACTTTTAAAAAGGTACGTGTTCGATCATTTACTGAAAATGATGAATTGAATCCAGATACAGCCTCAATATCACAACTACAAATTTTCGCATCCTGTCCTTTTGATAAGGTAGCAAGATGATCCATTAAATTGAATTTTTCAGCAGCACCCAATACCAAGTCTACTCCGGGGATGCTTGCAATTTCTGCAGGTTTTAATTGTGCATAACAACCTGTGATCACCACAAAACTTTCAGGTGCTTTTCGTTGAATTCTTCTTACCAATTGCCTACATTCTTTATCGGCATTTTCAGTAACAGAGCAAGTATTGATAACATAGACGTCTGCTTTGTCCGTAAATGCCTTTTTTTCAAAACCTGCCTGCTCTAGTTGCCTAGAAAGCGTCGAGGTCTCAGAGAAGTTAAGTTTACAGCCTAAGGTGTGAAATGCTACGGAACGTTGGTTACTCATGGGGCACAAAGATAAAAAACCTAAGGGGAACCCGGAAATCTTAAAATAATCTTAATCTAGGGCTTAATTTCCCTTTTTCACAAGATTAAGTTAAGTTTGCAACTAATAAAAATGTCAAAATGGACTTTAAAAAAGTAAATAATTGGACAGGGTGGATAGTTACCCTTATTGCATGTACAGTATATATTATGACTTCGGAAGCAACCGGAAGTTTTTGGGATTGCGGAGAGTTTATTAGTAGTGCGTATAAATTACAAATTCCTCACCCCCCAGGAGCACCCATGTTTGTTTTATTGGGACGTTTATTTATTATTCTTTTTGGGGACAATCCACTCACGGCAGCAAAGGCGGTGAACATTATGAGTGCTGTTGCAAGTGGGTTTACCATTATGTTTTTATTTTGGACCATTACGCACTTTGCAAAAAGGTTGGTTCAAAAAGGAGCAGAGGCATTAAGCAATAGTCAAATTATTGCAATCATGGGAGCGGGTGTTGTCGGAGCTTTGGCGTATACATTTTCGGATTCATTTTGGTATAGTGCAGTTGAAGGCGAGGTATATGCCTTAAGTTCTTTCTTTACTGCATTGGTATTTTGGGCCATTTTAAAATGGGAGCAAAAAGCCGATCAACCTGGGGCAGATAAGTGGATCATTTTCATCTTTTTTATGATGGGTATTTCCATAGGGGTTCACCTTTTAAATATTTTAACCATTCCTGCTATTGTGATGGTGTATTATTTCCGAAATTACAAAGCTAATTTATGGGGTGGATTTTTTGCATTTGTTATTGGCGTTGTAATAACAGGATTTATACAAGTATTCTTAATCCAATATACTATTAAATGGGCAGGCGCGTTTGATGTGAAATTTGTGAATGATTTTCATTTACCATTCTTCAGCGGTTTTGTTACATTTTTCATTTTAGTTGCAGGATTAATTGCATTTGGCATTTATTATGCAAATAAAAAAAGCTTTTATTTTTTAAAATTAGGATTGTGGTCTATCGCATTTTTCTTACTTGGATATACAAGTTATTTAACCACAATGATTCGCTCCAATGCTGATCCTTCCGTAGATATGTATAACGTGGACAATCCAGTTACCTTGGTTGGTTATTTAGGTAGAGAGCAATATGGAGATTGGCCAATTGCCTACGGACCTGATTTTATAGATCAGGTGGAAACCATAGATGGTAGCGAAAAGTTCGTGAAAACACCTACTAATTATGAATTATCAGGGAATTATAGAAAGAATGATTGGGGCGCTGCTCCAAACGCTCACTTATTTCCTAGAATGTGGGATGGTAGTAATGATCGTGGTCAGTTTGATGCATTTGAAGCGTTTGGGGGTGTGAAGTTTAAAAAAGATGAGAATTCTGGAGAAAAAGTTCCTGATGAGTCTGAAATTACAATGAGTCAGAATATTAAGTTCTTTAGTAATTACCAATTAGGTTTTATGTATTGGCGTTATTTTAGCTGGAACTTTATAGGAAAGCAAAATGACTTACAAGGGTTTGGTAATGTAAGAGATGGGAACTTCATAACTGGCATTTCGTTTATTGATAATTTCATTAATGGGGATCAATCTAAAATTCCAGATTCTATCAAAGATCAAAACAAGGCTAATAATAAACTTTTCATGCTTCCGTTTATTTTAGGAATTTTTGGATTTATCTACCAATTTAGAAAAAATAGAAAAGATTTTATCGTAGCCTTTTTACTATTTTTCTTTACGGGTATTGCGATTGTTATTTATTTGAATCAACAAAGCTTACAACCTCGTGAACGTGATTATGCTTATGTAGGCTCTTTTTATGCCTTTGCCATATGGATTGGAATTGGGGTGTTGCAAGTTATTGCTTGGTTTAATCGTTTTTTAAATCATAAAATGGCGGCCTTGTCTGCTACGTTGTTATGTTTACTAGCGGTTCCAACTTTAATGGCTCAGCAAGAATGGGATGACCATGACAGAAGTAAAAAAACATTGGCATTGGATATGGCTCGCAACTATCTTGAAAGTTGTCCGCCTAATGCAATTTTATTCTCATTTGGAGACAATGATACCTATCCATTATGGTATGCTCAGGAAGTAGAAGGGATTAGACCAGATGTACGTGTAGTAGTTAGCAGTTTATTGGGTTCTGACTGGTATATGAAAGAGTTAAGGTATAAGGTAAACGAAAGTAGTAAGTTTGATGTTATATTTTCTGAAGACCAAGTTGCAGGGGAAAAATTAGAAGCTTCATTATACAATCCATTGCCAACTTTTAATGACTCAACTTATTATAGCCTAGATTCAGTATTTAAAAATATAGTAGCAAATCCAAATAATCTAGGAATTTATAGAACAACTAGAGAGGGAAGGGAGTTTAATATTTTCCCTACCCTTAAGTATAAGATTCCAATTAATAAATCAAATGCAATTGCCTCAGGGATTGCAAAGTCTACGGATAATATTTCAAACGAATTACTGCTTGACTATAAAAGTGGGGTGATGTATAAAAATGATTTAGCCATGTTGGCAATCATTTCAACTACTCAATTTAAAAGACCTGTATGCTTCACTTCAAACCAAGAGCTTAGTAAATTAGGCATAGATAAGTATGTTCGTTTAAGAGGTATGTCATATGAGTTGGTACCATTTGAAGTTCAAAATCCAATAAATTCGGATGCTGCTTATGAAAATGTGATGAAAAAATTTGCATTTGGTAATGCAAAAGATCCAAACGTTTATTTTGATGAAGAAAATAGAAGACATTTGAATTCATTGCGTCTTTCATTTGCACAAATTGCTGAGGGGTTAATTTATGATGGTAAGTCGTCGCTTATTACTACAGGCGATAGCAGCTTGTTAATAAAAAATAAGAAAAAAGCTAGCGAAGTTCTTAGAAAGCTAGACAATGAAACCAATGAAAAAAACTTCCCTTATGGAATGACTTCTAACAGAGGTAATCAACATAATTATTTCTCTTTCATTTTCTTGCAAATGTGTTATGAGACTGGGGATACCGTATTGGCTAAAAAAGTATCTACTTCTTTATTAAAAGATTTGAAACAGCAATTAAGCTATTATCAATCATTGGGTGATGAGATGAGTATGGAAGAGTTTCTTAAAAATAACCAATTGGCATTTAACGGAAAGCCAAATGCATTAAATGATAAGCAGCAGCCATTTAGTAGAGATGCATTATCATCTTATCAATTAATTGGAGAAATTGAGCAACTTGAAAATCGCACTGGTGTGAATAATAATCCTGAACAATTAGCACAAGCAGCAGCCAAGCAAAAGCAACTAGCCGATTCAATGGCTCAACAAAAGCTAAAAGATTCATTAAGTGCTAAATCTGGTAAAAAGCAAACAAAAAAAACCAGTAGTCCTAATTAAGTTTATTATAAATACAACAAAAAAGCCTCGTAGAATACGAGGCTTTTTTTATAGCGTTTAATACAATTATAATAGTTCTTTTAAGGTTGCAATCACTTGATCAATTTCTTGCTTTGTATTGTACTTGCAAAAAGAAAAACGGATAGTTGCAATATCGCTTCCTTTATGTAAAGCGTTAATTACATGAGAACCTTGCTGAGCACCGCTTGAACAAGCGCTTCCGCCACTAGCGCAAATATGGTGTATGTCTAAATTAAAAAGCATCATTTCGGATTTTTCATTTTTTGGAAAGTTTACGCTAAGCAACGTATACAAACTATCGCCAAAAGTATCTCCGTTAAAAGTCACGTTAGGAATTTGGTTATTCAATTGCTCATACATATACCTGCGCAGGCCATTAATATAAGCGCTGTCTTTTTCATGCTGCTCGTTTGCTAGCTCCAATGCTTTTGCAAATCCTACAATTCCATATAAATTTTCGGTACCTGCGCGCATGTTACGCTCTTGTGCACCACCATGCACCAAAGGACTAATTTTTATATTTTCATTAATGTATAAAATGCCCGTGCCTTTGGGTCCGTGAAATTTGTGTCCAGCACCTGTGATAAAATCTACAGGAGTTTCTTTTAAATTAAATGGGAAGTGCCCCACTGTTTGTACCGTATCACTATGAAAGTAGGCATTATATTTTTTACAAATGGTCCCTACAGTATTTAGGTTTATCATATTGCCAATTTCATTATTAGCATGCATGATACTTACAATGGTTTTATCTGAATTGCTTTCAAGTAATGCTTCTAAATGCGTTAAATCAATATGACCACTGGGTAATATGTTCACGTAACTAAGTGCAATGCCTTCCGTTTTGGATAAGTGCTCAACGGTATGTAAGGTAGCATGGTGCTCGATAGGAGAGCTTATGATATGTTTACATCCTAAATCATATATTGCAGCATGTAATATGGTATTGCTGCTTTCAGTTCCACCACTTGTGAAAAATATTTCGGAAGGTTTTGCGCCTAAAGTTTTAGCTACCGACTTTCTTGCCTGTTCAATAGCCATTCTAGATTCTCTACCGTAACTATATATGGACGACGGGTTGCCAAATTTTTCTGTTAAATAGGGCATCATTGCTTCTAATACTTTGGGATCTAGTGAAGTGGTGGCTGCATTGTCAAAATAGATTCTTTCCATAATTTGCTAAATTACTGAATTGTCCCAATAATGGCAATGATATCGTTGGCAAGTTTATCTGCCTCTGCTTGAGAAGGTGCTTCGGTATAAATGCGGATAATGGGTTCTGTATTACTGGATCTTAAATGTACCCATGCATTTTCAAAATCTATCTTAAAGCCATCCACTTTATTAATGGGGTATTGACTAAATTTAGTTGATAGGGTAGCAAATATTTTATCTAATGAAATATTGCCGTCTAAGTCCATCTTTTTCTTGCTCATAAAATAAGCTGGGTAGCTTGCCCTTAAAGCCGAACTAGTCATTTTAGTTTTTGCTAAATGGGTTAAGAATAATGCAATACCAATTAAAGCATCTCTTCCATAATGCAGGTCTGGAACAATAATGCCGCCATTACCCTCTCCTCCAATTACTGTATTTTCTTTTTTCATCATGGTAACGACGTTTACTTCTCCTACCGCACTTGCAAAATAGGTACATCCATTTTTTTCAGTAATGTCTCTTAGTGCCCGTGTGGAAGAAAGGTTACTTACAGTTGATCCCTTTTTATTTTGTAAAATATAATCCGCCACTGCAACTAAAGTATATTCTTCGCCAAACAATTCACCATCCTCACTAACAAAACAAAGTCTATCAACATCTGGATCCACAGCAATTCCTAAATGGGCTTTTTCTTTTACAACGGTTTCACACAATTCGGTAAGGTGTTCTTTTAAAGGTTCTGGATTGTGTGCGAAATTGCCTGTCATCTCTGCATTCAATACTTTTATATTATGCACTCCAATTGCGTTTAATAATGCTGGTACCGAAAATGCCCCCGAGCTATTAATTGCATCAACCACAACGCTGAAATTTGCAGCTTTTATGGCTTGAATGTCAACTAATGGGTATGCTACAATTGCTTGAATGTGTTTTTCAAGACTGTTTTCATTGATTATTACTTTTCCCATCTCATCCACAGCTGCGTAATTGAAATCTTCATTAGCAGCAAGGTTTAAAATTGTCTTGCCTTCTTCGGCGCTTACAAATTCTCCTTTCTCATTTAACAATTTTAACGCATTCCATTGTTTTGGATTGTGACTGGCAGTTAAAATAATGCCCCCATCCGCTTTTTCAAATACAACTGCCATTTCAACTGTTGGCGTTGTGCTTAAACCTAAATGAATCACATCTATACCTAATGCCAACAAACATTGCTCCACTAATGCTTCCACCATAGCGCCACTCATTCTTCCATCTCTTCCCACTACTACTTTTTTACGACCCGGCCTTTTACTAATTAACCAGGTGCCATAAGCAGATGCAAATTTCACAATATCAATTGGGGTTAAGTTGTCATTGGGTTTTCCGCCAATGGTACCTCTAAATCCTGAAATACTTTTTATAAGAGACATTTTGCTTGATTTTGCTATTTTAAAATGATTTACAAATTTACTTTAAATTTTTACACTTCCTTGTATCTTTATATTATGATGCAATCTTTTTGGACCAGTTTAAATGCAAAAGACAAGGCTTTATTTTCCAATGTAAATGGGAAATGGACCCATCCTTTATTTGACAACATCATGCCTTGGGTTAGAACCTCCAACAATTGGATTCCTTTATATTTAGTTTTGCTGGCTTTGATAATTTATAAGTGGAAAAAAAACGCATGGAAATGGGTTTTATTAGCTGCCATAAATGTGGGCTTAACCGACCAAATTAGCAGCAGTATTTTTAAGCCCTTGTTTCATAGGTTGAGGCCTTGTGCAGATCCGGAAATCATGCATCAATCCAGGCTGTTACTAGATCATTGCTCAGGGGGCTATAGTTTTACCTCCTCACATGCCGCCAATCATTTTGGGATTGCAGTATTTATCGTAATTACTTTACAACCGCTTTTAAAAAATTATCGATTTATATTTTTAGTTTGGGCGGCCATGATTGCCTATGCACAAGTATATGTAGGCGTGCATTTTCCAATGGATGTATTTTTTGGAGCTTTGATTGGAATATTAGTAGGGTATTTTAATGGGAAATTATTTTTAAAATGGCAACAGTGATGAGTAAAGGAACTTTTTTCATATTGTTATTAGCGTGTGTTGGAATATACATAGTGGGCAGTTTTATGATCCCATTAATGGATATTGATGCTTCGCAATACGCATCCATTAGTAGAGAGATGTTAGCTAGAAATAGTTTTTTACAAGTGTTTGACTTAGGAAAAGATTATTTGGACAAACCACCTATGTTATTTTGGTTGTCGGCATTGTCAATGAAAATTTTTGGCATACACGATTGGGCTTACCGCATTCCTTCCTTATTATTTTTAGGGGTTGCTTTGTATTCCACTTTTAATTTTACAAAACTTTTTTATCAAGTTCAAACTGCGCGCTTAGCAACCATCATTTTAGCAAGCTGCCAGGCCTTTTTCTTAATTGCACATGATGTAAGGACCGATACCATGCTGGTGGGTTGGGTAATGCTTTCCATTTATTTGTTGGCAAAATGGGGGGAGGGTGCTGCGCATAAAAAAGGGAGTAACCGTATTTTCTTTTTGGCCATTGTTGCCATCGCTGGGGGCATGATGACCAAGGGACCTATTGCTTTAGTAGTGCCCGTGCTTGCTATAGCGCCACACTGGATTTGCCAAAAAAAATGGACACTCTTTTTTAAACCTATTTACTTAATTGGTATTGTTTTATTGGGTTTATTGTTATTGCCTATGAGCTGGGGGTTATATCAACAATACGACCTACATCCTGGTAAATTAATAAATGATCGCCCCATTCAGTCAGGCCTTGAATTTTATTATTGGACCCAAAGTTTTGGCAGGTACACAGGACAAAATTTTTATAAAGAGATGGGTTATTTTACCTTCCTCTTAGAGAACATGTTTTGGAGTTTTCTGCCCTGGATTTTTGTTTTTTTATGGGCATTGTTTTCAAAACTTTTTTCCATTTTCAGAGAAGGTGTTTTTAAGCCAACTGCTGAACGCATTAGTTTTTTTGGATTTGTCTTAACTTATTTAGTGTTATCAAGAAGCCAAGCGCAACTGCCGCATTATATTTTTGTTGTTTTTCCTTTGGCTGCGATATTAACAGCCAGTCATTGGGAAAAGTATATTTTAAACAATAAAGTATTGTCAAAATGGGTAAAAGGTTTTTATGCGTTTCATCTTTTTATTCTAAGCATACTAATCATTGCTTTAGTGCTTATTGCAACCATTCCATTTGGCTTTATTGGGTGGATAGGACTTGCCATTATCCTAATTATTTTTATCCTATTAATACAACAGCTACTTTCCAAACAAACCCTAGGACAAAAGTGGTTGTATAGTTCAGTAATCGTTATGATAGGAGTAAATGCGATCATGAACCTGCATTTTTATCCTAATTTATTAAAGTACCAGTGGGGGAATCAGTTGGCTGTAGTGATAAATGGACAATCCCTTAAAAAAGACAAAATGATCTTGTATAAAATTCCCAATAGTAATGCCTTACACTTTTATGGAGCGTATGTTTTCCCAAATCAAAAAGACAGCCTGAAATTAAAGGAGGGGGATTGGGTGATTACCGATTTTGTGAATGACAGCAGTTTAAAGGTTCAATTTCCAAAAAGCATACAACACTTTAAATCAAATCGTTTTCATGTTACTATGTTAAGTTTGCCTTTCTTGAATCCAGCTACTAGGGAAAAGGAGTTAACACCTTATGAGGTGTTAGAACTTAAAAAGTAAACTGCGTTCTATTTTTGGGCGCTGGTAGTTCATAGCTTTTAGAAAGTCCCTTTGCTTTTGCATGAATGATATTTATTTGTTGAGGATCAATGCCAAATAAAATTTCACAAAAAACATCTATTTGGTTTAACTGCTTTACGGTTTTGACTTCAAAGTAACTCCATGTACTCTCTTTTTGAATCTCAAA
>CANHIR010000064.1 GCA_947461015.1 Bacteroidota bacterium
ATTTTTGAATTGATCAAGAAGTAGTCAACAATTAAATTCCTAGTATTTTTTGGTAATTGGCGGTAAAAGTTGGCATGCTATAATTATTCGCTACCATTTCCTTTCCATTTTCACTCAATGCAGTAAGCTGCACTAATTGCATGCTTGCAATAGTATTAATGGTGTCATAGCCATCTTGAACAATAGATGATTCGAGATTGTTAATCAGAAACCCATTTTCCTTATTAATGACAAGTGGAAGATCACCAACCTCTGTTACAATGGGGATGCAACCATTTTGTATGGCTTCTAAAACTACCAAAGGCATACCTTCTGTAGAGGACAACAACATTATAAAGTGTGCTGATTGATATTTTGCATTTAAAGTATTCTTGTCATTTATCATTCCTGAAAAAGTCACATAGTTTGCTGCATCTTGCGGTAAAAAATTTGTTACATCACCAATGAGTTCAAATTCAAATGGAAGCTTATTTTCCTTTGCTTTTTGAGCAATGGCAACAATGCTTGGGATACGCTTCTCTTCACTACCTCTGCCTACATAAAGAACCTTAAATGGGGGTGACCATGATTTTGCCTGCAGGTTTGCAATAGGATCCACAGCATTGGGTATATAAACAATGTGGTCTTTTAAATAAGCCGGCACTTGTAAATTTTCGTATTGATTTTTATGTTCCTGAATTTTATTTTGACTAATCATTACCGAATTAGTGTAAAAAGAAATAAAGGGAATGCGAATCCAAGAAAAACTATTAAAGGAATGGATAAGTTCAATTTGCTGATTAGAAGCGTTAACCCAAGGTGAAATTTTGTAGCCAAAATTGGATTGCCCGTTAAATACTTTTGCCTGGTCTTTATTAATACGTGCTGCATAATATCCTCTGGCAATTAAGTTTAAGGGGAGTCTTAAAATATTATTATTTGTATACCTGCTGGCTATTTCAATAGTAAGGCCAGTCTCCTTGAATTCGTTTAAAAACCCTTCATTATTAGAGATGCGTGTAAAAATCACAACTGCTTTTTTCCCCTTTGCCAATTGTGCTATTTGCAAATGTATTTTTTCCGCACCTCCCAAATGATAAAAAGGAAAGAAGAAATAAATATCATAATGCTCTTTATGCCCTTTAAGCATGTGAATGAATTTGCCAATCCCAATAAAGGGAGCAATCAAAATATTTTCCAGCTTTCGCTTTATTATGTAATGACCATATTTCATTTACTACTTTGTTTTAAAGCTTTGCCCATACCCATAAGAAGATCTACAAATAAGGTTAAAAAAATACGCATCACAAAAAGGTTTATTTTACCTTTTGACAAGCATTTTTTATAAAATCTGAATTTTACGCCAGCTTTTTGAAAGTAAAAATTACTTTTCCTGATAGCTAATTGTGTTATGGATTTTTCTTGCACTCTATAATATAAGAGTGGCTCATTAATTTTGGCAATACTAAATTTATTCGCCATGGCACGCAACCACAAATCATAATCCTCGTAGTTCACTTGAGCAGGGTCATACAACAAGGACTTGGCAATTTCACTGCGCATACAAATACTTGGATGTATGATACAGTTTTCCCAAATGAGTGCGCTTTTAATTTCGGCTGGACTATTTGTTTTGAGGTCTAATGCCCAATTGGCAATAGGCGATGCAATATTGTCCTTAAAAAATAGTGCATGAGCGCCTACAATATCAATATTTTTGTTTTCAAATAAAAACTGCAATTGTTTCTGGATGCGATTGCTAAAGGATATATCATCTCCGTCCATTCGTGCAATATATTCACCACTTGATTTTTGTATTGCCTCATTTAAACTAACAATTAATCCTTTGTTATCTGTATGTTCTATATAAACAATTCTTTTATCCTCACAAGAAGCGATGATGTCCTTTGATCCATCTGTTGATCCGTCATTCACAATAATAATTTCAAGATTGGCATAGGTTTGATTAACAATACTATCCAAAGATTCCCTTAAGAATGGCTCAGCATTATAAACTGGCAGGATTACAGAAACCAATGGGTTTAGTACCATAACCTTGCCTCCACTTTATTTAAATATTGTAAAGTACGCTTTGTCAATGGAGTTCTCTTTGCAATCTTGGATATTTTGAATACAGCTCCCCAGTTACCTAAGCATCCAATGAGGTCAAATTTTGTTTTGGATAAATAAAACAATGACCACATAAAGGCCGTTGTATAAAAATACCACTTAGGCAAGTAGGTATAGGCAACTATTGATTTATTCAACCACATGCCTTTTATCTTTTCCTTAGTAGCTTGTCTTCCTTCGGGGGATTCTTTGTGCAGCATAGTAATGCCTGCGTTGTATTCAATGGCATAACCCGCGTTTAAAATTCGGTAGCTCAAATCATACTCCTCCATACCGTAAAAGAAGTTGGATGGATAATTGCCCACTTCTTCCATTACCTGTTTCCTAACAATATGTGCGCCACCTGCAAAGTAATAGGTTTGAAAATTTTGCAGGTCTTTGTATTTTTTAAAATTTTTGTGAGGAAATGCGTTTTGTTGCATCTGTCCATTTTGAAAGTATTCCACTTTAATGGATATAATGCCAGTTTTTGGATTGGATGCAAATAAACCATCAATGGTTTGTAATGCATATTTTTCTTTTATTTCGCAATCGTCATCCAACATAAATAAAAATGGAGCAGTTGCTTGTGCAATAGCAAAATTCCTTCCTTTGGAAACACCTAAGTTCTCAGGGGATGCTATGTATTTAAAATTAACTTCCTTATGACTTTCAATAAATGCTTCGACTAAACTGTAGTCTTTCGTTGAATTGTTATTTACAATAATAACTTTTTCTAAATATTGTTCTTTCCCATCCAATTCTACAATGTTTTTAGCCAAGGCCAACATATCCTCTGGACGATTGTATGTTATGATGATAATGGCAATATTGTTCATTGTGGTTTTGTGGTCGATTCTTGGTAAAAATAATTAAAATAATCGAGTTGCTGAGCTTCCTAAGCATTAACTTCGTAGCTGTATTGCCTAAAAAAGAGTATGATCATTGTAAAAATTTATGGGGGGATGGCCAACCAGCTTTTTCAATATGCTGCTGGATATGCTTTGGCAAAACACCACAAGGCACTTCTCAAATTAGATATCAGTTATTTTAAAGAAACGAATGGGGATACCAAAAGGGAGTTTGAGCTATCTAAATTTTCTATAGACTATACTATTGCTTCACAAGAGGAAATAGATCAGGTCTTTAAGTTTCGCAGTATAGACTATGCATGGAATAAATTAATGCCCCTAGGTAAGAAACGTTTTTATGGGGAGAAAAAACCTGGCTATTATGATTCATTTTTTAATTTAGGGGACACTGTTTATTTACGAGGATATTTTCAGTCCGAGAAATACTTTGCAAACCATAAGCAATTAATCATTGAACAGTTTAAAATGAATACGGCAAATTTTACGCATTTATTACCCCAAGCTCAAGGCTTATCAAATTCAAATTCTGTAGCCTTGCATATTAGACTAGGTGATTATTTACATCCAACTTTGTCTGGTATTATGTCCCCTTTTAATTTGGATTATTATAAAAAAGCAATTGCGCTAATTAAAGAAAAAATAAGTAATCCTACTTTTTATGTTTTCTCGGATCAAATTAATCTTGCAAAGGAGTTGTTGGATATAGAGTTAAATGCAGTTTATGTGGATGCTAGCATTTCGAAAAACGCAGACCAAGACTTTTTTTTAATGCAATCCTGCCAGCATCAAATTATCACCAATAGCACCTTTAGTTGGTGGGCTGCTTATTTGAACCAGTATACCCAAAAAATAGTAATAGCACCTCAAAAATGGTACAAAGATCATTTTGGAGATGCTAGTAATTTATATCCAGAAAACTGGGTTATCCTTTAATTTTTTATTTGTTTGGATCTGAATTGCATCAGCCAGGTTCCAATGAATATTAAAATGAGTAGAATGGTTAACCACTCGCAAATTTGTGCATACTTAATATACCCATAATAAGCGTCAGGCTTAAATTCAAATTTAATATTGTGAGCTCCTTTAGGAACAATCAATGCTCTTAATAAATAATTTGCTTTTAAAATGGGCGCTTCCTTATCATCAATATAGGCTTTCCAGCCTTTGTCATAATAAATTTCACTAAATACAGCTAACTGCGTATGCTTTGAATTGGTTTCGTAAGCAAGTGCATCATTTGTTTTCGAAATTAACTTAATTGATGCTGTTGAATCAATTCCATTAATTGCTTTCAAGCTTTCTTGGTTTACTGCATTCATTACGGCAGAATCTTTGGTATTCAAGTTGGTCAATGCATTCATCTCAGCGGAAGGATCTTTAACCAATTGTACGCCTTTCACAAACCATGCAGAACCTAGTGCGTTAGGGTTTGGATAAGCTTGTCCTTCCTCATCAAGAATATATTTTGTATTTAACATGTTTAATGTTGACATGCAATTGGGGAAGGTGCTTATTTGGTTTACGATCAAGTCCTGCATCAAGCTTAATTTAGCAGGATGATATCCACCAATGGTATTATGGAAATAGGCAGTAATTGCTCCGCCATTAAAGGCGTTATTTAATCCACCCATACGTAAGTCTAAAACTCTGAAATCAGACTTATCTTTTTGAATTTCTAAATCTATTTGTTTTGGTGTCAAATAGGTATTATTTGTTTCTTCCTTTTCAATAAAACTATCAGCATTCAAATAAGTGTTGTTAATGCCCATTAAGTCCACAAGTGAAATAATAGAAGCAAAAATTAAAACTGTTTTTGAATTGATTACTTGAATTTTTTTATAAATGTATAGCCAAAGAATTGATAAAATACAAAAAGAAAACAATAATGCTCTTATTAAACTATCTAGTAAAATAGTTTGTCTGTCAAGTTTCAGTGCATTTAAAAATTCGCCAACAGCTGGCTGTATTTTAGCTTGAATTTCTGGGTTACTTATCTGCGAAACTTGGCTTGATAAATCTTTATCAGAACCTGGACTTTGGAATTTGCTATTCATATAAAAGATGAACACAATAAAAAATAACGAACCTATCGCAATTAAAGATTTTTTAAATGGTTTTTTTAATCTATCTCTATTTTCTTCCTTAAATACTTCAATCAAACCAAGCACTGCGGTGAAGTTGATTAAAAATATTTGTATCACACTAATCATGCTGGGCGCCCTAAACTTATTATAAATGGGCAAATGATCTAGCATCCAGTAATTAAAACCACTTAAGTATTTCCCATAACTTAGTAGAACAGTGAATACAAATAGTGATAGAATCCATAAACTATTTTGCTTTTTTATTATGAAAAGAGAAAAAACAGCTAAGATTAAAATAATGATACCTGCATAGGCAGGACCAGCAGTGCCTTCGGTAATGCCACCCCAATAAAACTGTCTATAACCTTCAAGTCCTAATTCATTATATTTTATGGAGACTTCTTTTGATTTTGATTTTTCTTCATCCAGCTCATTTGGCATTCGGTTGCTACCACCATAGAGTTTTGGTACCATTAATACAAAGGGCTCCATTAAGTTATAACTATAACTTAATGCATAGTCCTTACTAAGCCCCTTGTCGTTTACAACACCCGTTTCTTTTGAGGGCAATTGACTTCCACCACGTATGCTTTTTTCACTATATTCTGCGTCGGTTTTGAGATTGATAATATTTGAGCCAATACCCAATAAAGCGCCACTAGCCCCAAATGCGACAACAAGTAATAAATGTTTAAAGTCCTTGTCAATGATTGCTTTAATTGCGAAGGCGATGCTTGAAAATAATATAATTAAAATGCCATAATATGCAATTTGGTAGTGTTTTGTAGTAAGGATAGCACCAACAAATAATGCGGTTGTAATTAAGCCAAGTAAATATTTTTTATTAAACAATAAATACACCCCTGCAATTAAACCTGGCAATAATGCAATGGCCATCATTTTGGTATCATGGCCAACAGAAACAATAATGGGGTTATAAGTTGAAAAAGCATAGGTCAAAGAAGTGAGCACTCCTATATATGGGTTGGCACCAACAACTTGAGATAAAATATAGAAACAGATACAAGCCAGTACAAAAAAGTTAATGGGTTTTGGGAAACCTAATGATAAAGCCTGTGAAAAATAATAAGGAACATCATTGTATAATTTTGGCATCATAATTAAGTAACCTGGCATCCCTCCAAACATTCCATTGTTCCAAAGTGGAACATTCCCGGTTTTATCTGCCTCGGCTTGCTGACTATGGCTCATTCCTTTCCATTGGGTATTGTCTTCTTGTTGTAAGACCTTGCCTTCTAGGGCAGGTTTGCAATAAATAGAAGCAACCAAAGCAAAAACGGCAATGGCAATTAAATGGGGTAGTACTGACTTTACAATGTTCTTTACCATACAAATAAATTATAGTCACAAACCTACGACTAAAAAGCCTTTTTAGGTAATTTTCTTATCTTGTATTTAATTATAAACTATGACCAACCAATTTAATAAATCCTTTTTCGCTTTTATGGCCCGTTTTGCCATTATTTGTAATGTGAGTTTTCTGTTTGCTACTATGTTTGTTTTATATTCATGGTTTAAATTGCCTCACTTTCTAGCTAGTTTTTTTGCTGTTTTGGGTGTGCTTTCTCCAGTTGTTAATTTATGTATCATTTTGTGGCTTATTGGTTCCTTAATAGCACGTAAACGCATACTTCTACCAATCTGGCAAACAATTTTTATTGTTTTGATGTTATCAGTACAAATTGCTTCAAGATTAATTTAAATAAATGATACAATCCATTTTAAAGGACAAGCCTACTAAACTTTTTTTAGCCATTACTGCTTTTTTTGTTGCCAATGCACTTATTGCGGAATGTATTGGGGGAAAGATATTTTCTTTGGAAGGGGTATTGGGATTGCCCCCTGCTAATTTGACCATTTTTGGAGAGTCTGGTTTGTCTTTTAATTTAACATGTGGTGTTTTGCTTTGGCCCTTGGAGTTTATTATCACTGACATTGTAAATGAATATTATGGACCTAAAGCGGTTAGGCGTATTAGTATCATCGCAGTAAGTTTAATTGCTTATGCATTTTTAATGTTCTATCTAGCCATGCACATTGCACCAGCCAATTTTTGGGTTGGGTCAAAAGTAGGGAATGGGGTGCCTAGCATGCAAATGGCATTTGAAGCAATTTTTGGACAAGGAATGTGGATTATTTTAGGAAGCCTGGTTGCTTTTTTGGTAAGCCAGTTTATAGACGTAATTGTATTTCACAAAATAAAAAAAATAACAGGAGAGAAAATGCCTTGGCTAAGGGCAACCGGTTCTACGGTTGTTTCTCAGTTAGTGGATAGCTTTGTTGTATTAGTGATTGCTTTTAAATTAGGCAATAATTGGTCTTGGTCTTTTGTGATGGCAGTTTGTGTTGTAAATTATATGTATAAATTCACCATGGCTATTCTATTAACACCAGCCATTACTTTTATTGAGTCTAGGATTGAAAAATATGTGGGTCATGAAACTGCTAAGAAAATGAAATTAGCGGCCATGGGAATTGAGCAAGAAGTTTAATAGCAATTTTATGGCTACTTTGTCAATAGGCAAGGTCATTGTAGCATCACTTAATTCATTTAAAGGCACCCATCTTAAATGCTCGGCGGTTCCTTTTATATTGGCCACCTGCTCCGGTAAAAAATCAAATGCTTTTTCTTTTGCAATAACTGTACTTGTTTCTTTTGCATGCACAAAGTAGTAAATAGAAATGATTTGATCGGTATTGTTGAATGCGGAGATTTGAAAAAAATCGGTAGTGTAAAAATGGTCACCAACACGCACTTCTAAATTCGCTTCTTCCATAAATTCTCTTGCTAGTCCATCTCTGGTTCCTTCGCCAATTTCTAATCCACCCCCCGGAAGTTTTGTAATGTAATTTCCTCGTATAAATTCATCACTTACCAATAACCTGTTTTGATCATCTATTAATATTCCGTACACCCTTACATTGAACAACGCCATTACAAATTATTTTACGTGAATACTTGCTTTATATACAAAGGTGCCAGGCCCTTTTAACCATATATTATTAAAGTGTCCGCCACCTTGGTTGTTAAAGCTTACTGCTAACTTGCCACCAATGGTTTTAATTGACACTTCCTGTTCCCCATGTTTATGTATGCATGAAATTATCGCAGAAGCAGTAACGCCAGTGCCACAACTGTAGGTTTCATTTTCAACGCCACGCTCATAAGTGCGCACAAATAAATGATTCCCCTGGTGTTCTATAAAATTTACATTGATGCCTTCTTTTGCAAAACGGCTATTGTATCTAATTGATTTTCCTTCCTTAAATACTTCAAAATTTTCTATGTCGTTGACCATTTTAATATAGTGAGGAGAGCCTGTATTGGTAACAAAAAAGTCATCGCCCGTTTCAACTGCATGTACGTCTGACATTTTTAAATGTACCCATCCGTTATTATGAATAATTGCTTCATGAGGCCCATCTATTGCAATAAATGAATATTGGTTTTTTACTATCCCATTGTCCAGGGCAAATTGCACCAAACACCTGCCGCCATTGCCACACATAGTTCCTTCCGTACCATCGGCATTATAGTATGTCATTTTGAAGTCATAGCCACTAGCATTGCCAAGTAACATTAAGCCATCGGAACCAACACCAAAACGACGATCGCACAAAAAAGCGATTTGTTCATTAGACAATGAAATACTGCCGTCTCTATTGTCTATGATTATAAAATCATTTCCTGTGCCTTGGTATTTAGAGAAATTAATATTCATGAAGCATTTTTAAATTATATGGTTGCTATAATGCCCAATGTTTTTTGGATCATATTATCTACTGCTCTTGCCATGTCTTTACTATATTCTTTCTTCACTCTATTTGCAATAATTACGTTGATGCTTAAACATTGATGTCCCAATAAATTACATAATCCATAAATAGCACTTGTTTCCATCTCGAAATTTGCAATGTGATGATTGCCAAAACGAAAGCTAGTCATTTGATCCACTAAATTTGGCATACTCAATGGCAGTCTTAAAATACGTCCTTGTGGTCCATAAAATCCTGGACAGGTAACTGTAATTCCTTGATTGTATCCATCTACAAAATGTTTTATCAAACCAGCACTTGCACTTGCAATATAGGGTTGTATTTTAAAATCGGCAATTTGTGTATGTTGTTCAAACGCAGTAAGAATGGCTTGCTCTTCTGAATTATTGGAAAGCTTATAAAAATGCAATAAATTATCTATGCCTAAGCCATGGGTACCTGCTACCAATTGATCCACACCAACTTCTCCTTGTAATGAACCGCATGTGCCCATTCGAATAATTGAAACAGACTTTTTATTTTCATTAATGGTTCTAGTATCGAAATTGATGTTGACTAATGCGTCGACTTCGTTTAATGCAATATCAATATTGTCTGGTCCTATACCGGTGCTAAGCACAGAAATTCTTTTGTTTCCAATATAACCAGTATGGGTAATAAATTCACGGTGCTCGCATTTAAATTCAATATGATCAAAATATTTACTTACACTGGCCACTCTTTCAGGGTCTCCCACCGTAATAATTGTATCTGCAATTTCTTCAGGTCTAACGTTTAGGTGGTAAACCGCTCCGCGATCGTTGATAATGAGTTCAGAAGCTCCAATTGACGACATAATGGTGATATTTATGATACAAATGTCGTTTAAATCGTATTAGTTGTAAAATTCTTTTATAATTAACTTCTTTGTGTTATTTTCGCGTCCCAAAAGGGTCCTGTGGCCGAGTGGCTAGGCAGAGCTCTGCAAAAGCTTCTACAGCGGTTCGAATCCGCTCGGGACCTCGATACAAA
>CANHIR010000065.1 GCA_947461015.1 Bacteroidota bacterium
AAATAATATATTTAATTAATTAGTCCATTAGTTCATAACGTACATAAGCAAATTGTTTGCCGTCTGGGCTCCAGGAAGGTACATTAATAGTACCCTGTCCTCCATAAAAAGGCGCAGTTAAATTCGTTAATTTTTTAGTTGTTAAATCTAACAAACGTAATTGTACTTGTCGGCCAAAAGGATGTGTTTGCTTTTGATCTTCTAAATAAGTTATAATGGTAGCTACTTTATTATTAGGCGCTATGTGTGCAAACCAATTAGAATGTGCATCAAAAGTCATTTGTTCTGGATGAGCACCATCGGCATGCATTCTCCAAATTTGCATGGTACCGGTTCGGAAAGAATTAATATAAATAAATTTACCGTCGGGTGCATACTCTGGACCATCGTCTAAACCTTCGGTCGTGGTTAATCTAATTTCCTCACCACCATTCGCACTCATTTTATAAACATCATAATTGCCATTTCTATTTGCGCAATACACAATATCCTTGCCATCAGGTGAAACGCCATGCCAGTAGGAGGTTGAAGTTGGAGTAATTTGAGTTGGCTCACCCCCTTCGGCAGCTACTTTAAAAATAAAAGAAGTGTGTTCTTTAATTTCAGGTTTTGCACTAGAAATAAAAAGTGTTTTGCCATCAAATGAGTAGCCATGATCGTTATTCGCATCCTGCACTTTGCCCGTATTTAATTCCCCTAACTTATCGCCCATGGTACTAATTTTTTCTAACCTGCCTAAGCAATTTATTAGCAAATACTTGCCGTCGGGAGACCAATTGGGCGCTTCAAAATGACGCATCTCTCTAAGAATTAAATTAGACTGGCCAGAAGCCATGTCATATATATACAAGGAGCTAATTACTTTTTTTCCTTCGGGCACTTGCGCTAATGCGCTAATTGCTAAAAAACTAAAAATAAAAGCAATACCTATTTTTTTCATGATCATAATTTATTTGTAGTTACTTATATAGAACGGTCTTTCCGGTTTTTGCAGAAAGCTTCGCAGCCTCCAAAATTTTAACAACCATCATATTATTTTCTAAAGCGTAAAGTCCATAAGGTTGGATTTTTTCAACACCTCTTAAGTAGGCCTGTAAATATGAAAATGGATCTGTGTATACTTTTATATCCTTACTAGTTACCGTCTTTTCAATTTCAGGTGATGCTTCCTTATTTCTTAAGCGCATTTTATTTGCATTCACAGCTATGATGTAAGCACTGTCACCGTATATTTCCATATCCTTTCTGCTAAAGGTCCAATTCCAAGACGCTTGCAAAACAGCTTGGGATTTAGCGTAATTAATTATAATAGTGGCATCATCATCTACTTTTGAATAAATACCTGGTTTGTAATTTCTGGTAACCGCTGTTATTGAAATTGGTTTTTCGCCATGCATTAAATAAGTCATCAGGTTTGCGCCATAACAGCCAAAATCCACAATGGAACCTCCTCCATTTTGAACAGGATCGGTTAGCCAATTAAAAAACTCATCGCTCACCCCTATTTCCTTAGGGCCTTGATGACCATGATGGAAAACCACTTTTCTAATTTGACCCACATAATTGCTATCACTAATTAATCTAAAAGCTTCAAAAGTACTTGGATACCAAGAGGTTTCAAAATTGGTAAGCAAGGGAACATTGTACTTTTTTACAATTGAATCCATTTGCATCGCTTCCTTTAAAGAAGAAGCCAATGGCTTTTCAACCATAATGGGAATACGCATTGGCGCTGCAACTTGCACTACATTCAAGTGCTCATGAATAGAACCAAATGCAACCACTGCTTCTGGCTTAGTAAGTTCTAAAGCTTTTTTTAAATCGGTATAAAATAAATTAGCTGGCAAATTAAACTTCTTCGCATTTTTTTCGGCAATGGCTTTATTAGGTTCATAAATTCCAACAATCTCAATTACACTGTCTTTGGGACGATTTAAAATCCAAGCAACATGACCATGACTTGTGCCAGCTACCACTACTTTTACGGCTGCCAATTTATTTTGTGCAAATAAACAATTGGAACACAAAATTGCAAAGAGTATAAAAAGTGTTTTAGGTGAATAAGACTTCATGTTAAATTTTGGGTTTTAATAAATATTAAAGAGATGGTAATTTATAGCCATTATGATACTTTTTCATATAGTACTCCGCATGTATAGTAGGGTCGGTAAACTGATGTTTAGTTTCGTCCCAACTAATTTTCTTACCAGAGCGGTACGCAATATTTCCCATTTGAGCAACCGTTGCAATATGTGCTCCGTCTTCGATAGAACAATGTAAGGAAGCAGGATTGTTATTACGAATAGCTGCAATAAAATTTTCCCAATGTTGTTCTACCCCATTGTCCTGCACTTTTGCATAAGGCATTAGAACTTTATTTTTTGCTTGGCTTTCCTCAATCACTTCCCAACCTTGTCGGTCTAAAATTAAAGTTCCATTGTTTCCAATAAAGGCTATACCATGATTGCGATTGTAAGAACCATTGTCAATACCCATTGCAGAGTCCCATACTAAATTGAATTTATCAAACTCATATAAAGAGGTTAAGGTGTCTGGTGTCTCTTCTGCTAATTCTGGATAAGCAAATTTTCCGCCTAATGCACTCACCGAAATTGGATTCGCTGCTTTCATACCTTGAATAGCATAATCCAATAAATGCACACCCCAGTCGGTCATTAAGCCGCCAGCATAATCCCAAAACCATCTAAAATGAAAATGAAAACGACTTGTATTAAAATTACGCATGGGTGCAGGTCCTAACCAAGATTTATAATTAATATAATCAGGTGCCATACTGTCTGCAACCACGGGTTGAGGGCGCATCCATCCTTGGTAACACCAAACTTTAGTAGTTCTTATGTTGCCCAACTTGCCTGAATGAACAAAATCTAAAGCATCTTTAAAGTGTTGTTCACTTCTTTGCCACTGTCCCACTTGCACAATACGATTGTATCTATTCTTTGCTTTAACCATGGCATCACATTCTCCAATAGAATTACCCGCTGGCTTTTCAACATAAACATGTTTACCTGCTGCACAAGCTTCTATCATTTGTAATGCATGCCAATGATCGGGGGTTCCTATAATTACAACGTCAATATCTTTTCTATCTAAAATTTTGCGATAGTCGCCATAGGTATCTACATTTTTAACATTGGGTTGTGCTGCTAATAATTCTTCCTTTCGTTTGCCTAAAACAGAACCATCAATATCACATAAAGCAACCACTTCAACGTTCTTAACTTTAATTGCTGCCATCGTATTTGACCAACCCATTCCATTTACACCAATGGTAGCAACCCTTATCACATCTGTAGTGAAAATATTACTCCTGGCAAAACTAGGTGTAGCAATGAATGCAGCGGATGCCAATGACATCTGTTTAATAAAATCTCGGCGTTGTTTCATAAGGCTTGTTTTTATGTACTTAAATATAACAAAGTTTAGAAACTATGTATCAAATTTTATTCATGATTTTGTTTATTTTGCAGGGACAAATTGAGAAAAGAATGGACTTAATTACCGTAACAACAACAGTAAACGCAAGCTTAAGCAAAACCTGGGAATACTGGACAAAAGAAACACATATTTGCAATTGGAATTTTGCAAGTCCCGATTGGCATTGCCCAACCGCTACAAACAATTTAACTATTGGTGGCGAATTTCACTATACCATGGCCGCGAAAGACAATAGTATGCAATTTGATTTTTGGGGCACTTACCAAAAAATTGAAACCGAAAAGCACTTTGAAATTTTATTAGGCGATGGTAGAAAAATGTTTGTACAGTTTGAGCAGACCCCCACGGGAACCATTGTTACAGAACAATTTGAGCCTGAAAATGAAAATCCAGCTGAAATGCAACAAATGGGCTGGCAAATGATTTTAGATAATTTTAAAAACTATACCGAAGGCAAGTAACCAAACAAATCCAATGAGAAAAACAATTCTGCCATTGATGTTATTTGTTCTTTACCTTTTTATACTTATAAAAGTATTAGTGCTAAAGGATTTAGCCATGGTAAGGGTTAATCAAATGAGGTTTAATTTTGGTGGCACACAATCGGGGCCAGCTAATTTAATTCCATTTAAAACCATTTTTTACTACCTACAAGGCAACAACGGATTGCTTATTGCTTGCATTAATATTTTAGGCAACATTATAGCTTTAGTGCCCTTAGGATTTTTAGTGCCACTTGTTTTCTCAAACATAAACTGGAAAAAATCAGTAGCGCTAGCCATCCTATCAGGACTAACCATTGAATGGACGCAGTTGTATTTACAAATTGGCATTTTTGATATAGACGATGTATTCTTAAATGGCCTAGGAGTAATGATTGGGTTTTGGAAATTTAAATTATTTTACAAATTATCAGTAAAAGCACAAAATATATTAAGTGGAATAGTATTAAGTGTGATAGGTTTCCTTTTTTTACTTTTAACACTTTCTTATTTTAAAATAGTTCAAACACCAATTGGCATTGAACCCAGTATAGACAGAGGGCCACTCCCTATGTTACAAATAAACACTACAGGGACGAAGAATTGTTGTGATTTATGCGGTGGAACAGGCGGTACGGGTGAAATTATACAAATTGGCGAAAATGATTTTACGATAAAAAGCAGAAAAGGTATAGATGAACTAATTCATCTTACATCTAATACGCAAATTAAAAACTCAAAAGGAAATATTAATAAATCAGTTTTAAAAAAAGGAGATCATGTCACTGTGGTGATTGATGAAACTGAAACTGCTTCGTTGGTATTGGTTTGTGGCATTGCCGTAAATTAATATTTACTTAAATAGCGCAATGGTATAATCCAATAATTTAGTGCCCCCTATCTCACCATGACCTGGTATTACGAATATAAGATTCGGATATTCCTTTTTTATACGCGCTACTGTGCCAGACCATGCAGTCACATTGGCATCTCCTAAATAACCTTTAGTAGCGTCAACCTCTTTAATTAAGCAGCCGCCAAAAAGAACATTTTCGCTCTGAAAATACCCCACTACATTGTCCTTGGTATGACCTTCGCCAAAAAATTTAACGAGTGTAGTTTGCTTGCCTATTTTTAAAACTAAAGAGTCATTAAACCCATGCTGTGGTAAAATATAATTATTAAGTTTTGCAAATTCAATTGTTTTATTATTCGCATAAGAACTTATTTGATGGTCATGAAAAGCCTTAAGACCTCCTAAACAATCATTGTGAAAATGAGTGGGCACAATAGCAACTATTTTGCATTTTAAATTTTCGCTCACCCATTTTATTAAAAAATTAGAAGCTGTATCATTAGTAGGTGTGTCATAAATCACCGCCTCGTTTGCATTCCTAATAATAAGACCATTGCAAGGCACATTTCCAAAATCATTGGTTTGCAAATAAGAGACGTGTGTAAAGGCATTTTTAGAAATTTGCGTGATTACCAATTCCTTGTTTTGAAAAACAATTTTTGATTTTGTGAATTTATTTAATTGCGATTGAACTTGCAAGCTTATGAATAAGAATAAACTGAAACAAAAAATTAGGATGTGCTTTTTCATTGAATAAATATAGTGTTTTTCTAGGCACAAAAAAGCCCCACAATTGCGGGGCTTTTTATAAAATATAAATGAACTTATTTAAATCCAAGATTTGCTAGGCCCTTGTGGCTAATAACAATTGCCTCAAGTGGTGTTTCATTAAAGCAAGCATCTTGTTCCACATAATAATACTTCATGCCAGACAATTTCTTTTCAGCAAGTATACGCTTAAAGTCAATCTTGCCATTGCCTACTGGTGCAAAACGACCTTGCTCATCCATGTCTTTTACATGCCAAATTTTAAAACGACCTGGATAACGTTTAAAATAATCTAAAGGATCTTTACCAGCCTTTGTTACCCAATACAAATCCATTTGAAAATTCACAACACTTTTATCGCAGTTTTCTAATAGATAATCTAAAATCACATTGCCATCGTCATCTTTTACAAACTCAAAATCATGATTGTGGTATAATAATTCTAAACCCGCCTCTTTACATTTTTGTCCTAATTTATTTAATATGTCTGCTAGATTTTTAGCACCCCCCTTCATTGTCATTCTCTTATTTACGTTATCAAACGTAAATAATCCCATTGGCGGTACCGGTATTACAAAGTATTTGAAACCCGCTGTTTTCAAATCCGAAATTTGTTGATCTACATTTTCAAAATTAACCGTTCCCTGATGTGCAGAGATAGGCGTTAACTTCATTTCGTCTAATAAGGATTTAAAATCGGCAGGAGATAAGTTATAAAACTTTCCATTATTGTATCCAGCTGACTCTACATTCACATAACCCGCTTGCGACACTTTTTCCAAAGTAGCACGCGCATCTTTCATCATTGCATCACGAACAGTATATAAAGCAAGGCCACCAAAAGGTTTTCCATTCGCTTCGGCACTTGTTCCTTGTGCATTTACATTTGTAATTGATGTAAATAAGGAAATTATTAAAACAACGCAGGTTGTAAAAACTGTTTTAAAAAATAGGTTAATTTTCATTGTAAGCAATTGTATTTTTAATATTAATGTACCAATTTACTTAATTTGCAATTAAAATAACCCAAGAAATGTCTATTTTATTTGAATGGACAATTAAATTAACAAAAAGCAACCTATGGCAAGTATAAATCCACATATTCATTTTAATGGAAATACGGAAGAAGCATTTGAGTTTTATAAATCAGTCTTTGGAGGAACTTTTTCCAGGTTGGTTCGATTTAAAGAATTAACGACCGAAGGTTTTACTTTTCCCGAAGAAGAATTAAATAAAATCATGCACATTGCTTTGCCTATTGGTGCAGGTAGTGCAATTATGGGAAGTGATGTGCCAAAAATGTTAGGGACAGTTAGTGAAAATGAAAACAGAAGTAAAATAACAGTGCGTGCAGAAAGCAAGGAAGAGGCGGATAAATTATTTAATGGCCTCTCTGCTGGAGGCACAGTGGAATTTCCTATTGGCGATAGTCCTTGGGGTTCATACTTTGGTGCTTTCAGAGATAAGTATGGAGTGGAGTGGATGGTGGATTTTAATGCCTAGTGGGATAATTAATACATTCATATACTACCAACTCCAATTGCTTGTATAAATAGTGGATTCTAATTTATTTTCAATATCGTCAGGAAGGGCGCTAAAAAAATCAATGCCGGTTAAGGTTTCTAGTTGATCAATATTACAAACAAAGGTTTTTAAGTCTGCAGTGCTTCCTTGATTATTCATTATAAACGCCAACGCAATTTTATTTGCACCAGTATCTTTATACACTATTTTATAAAAAGAGCAAGGCACGGTAATGGTGCCATTGCTAATGGTGCCGCAATTATTATTTAAAATGGGCCCAGTGGTTACATACACTCCATTTTTTTCAATGGCCCATGTTCTAACTTTACTTTCCAGCGTGCTCCAAATGCCTCTATTAAAACTTGGATTTTGTGGGGTCATATTTGACATATAAAAGGTCTCGCTCATTGAGGTAAGATTCAAAGCCATATCTGCAGCAGGGCAAAGATGCCCTCTATCGTATCCACTTCCTGTATAGTCGGTAGATTTAACAGGATTGTTTTTCACTAAAGCATCAGTCCTAAAATCATCAGTTCTTGCTTGGCTACCATTTATTTGTTCAGGCGTTAAATTATAGAAAACCCATTCTGCTTGCCTGTTGGCTTCACTATAAGACAAAGTATAGTAAGTATGATTAATCACATAGCCTTTACTTGTGGTGGGCAAAAGGGAAACATTATTGTTTTGCGTTGTTTTTACTAATGTCGGAGCCGTTTCCTTTGTACAAGAAAATAAAAAAAGCGCAAACAATAAAATTAGATTCCTATTTTTCATACACTCAAACGTAGTCCGAATGTAATATAGTTAAATTAACTAATATATTAGAATTGATACTAAGCTAAATTGATCTCACTGCTCTTACTTTATATTTACTTGCTTTCCCACTATTGTGTTGGCTTCCCATGGCAAAGAACTGCAACCAGGCTCCAATAGAATGTTCGGTAGAACTCCAATAATTAACATCTTCAAATCCTCCAATTAAAATCCTGTTTTTGTATAAGACGTTTAATTCAATTTTATTTGGCAACCTCCATCCTTTACCTAATTCAGAACATGCCTTTTTTGCATCTAGCCAATTCATATTTTCAGGAAAATCAATATTAGCAACTAACATATTCTCAACTTTAGTTGGTTTTCCGATTATTGAAACTGGATCAAAAACTTGTCCTATACCCAAATAACAAGCAAATAGAAATGGAACGAATAATAATTTTTTCATTTTAATTGTTTTTTTACCAAGTTATAAAAATGTAAATAAAAATAGCACTACCCAAATGATAAAAGGCGCAAGATTTACTTTTGTTTTTTCACATCTTAAATAAAGGTAAACAGGCACTAATAATAACCAAGATTTAAACTTTGATGTATCATGCCCCGCTTTTTTTAGTTGTTTTACATCAAGCCAACTAAATATTACATTTACCCAAAATGTTGCCGCAAAGAATTTATGATTTGCAATATTTTCTGAAGCTTCATAGGCATTTGAAGCAGTTGTGTTTGCAATGGTATGTTCTAATATAATTCCAATAATTGGCGCAAAAGCTAAAAGCCAAATATAATTATTGTTAATAGAGCTGCCAGATAGTGGAGGGGGCGCTAACTTACTTATATCAAAGTCGGTTTCGCTTATTGATTTCCAATCTGCAAAATCAGGACACCATATTTTTGAATCTCTATTTAAAACATTATCATCAATTAATTTTTGAATCTCTTCTTTTTCAACTGGTCCTTTTCTGTTTCCGTCTTGTTCGTAATGGTATTTCATATTGTATAACTTATACTATCATTTAATGAATGAATTTAATAACTTGCTAAGCTTATTTTCAGCAGCCAAAAGAGCCTCCTTCTTATATTTTTTTTCTGTAGTAACAATTTCAAATAATTCACTATCGACAAGTCCAGATATAATCCGAATAAAAATCAAAATCCATAAATATTTTTTAAATCGATATAAATATATAAAGAATATTTGGAATATAATAATTAATTCCTATGATTTATAAACCAGCATTTAATATCCCAACAGAAGTGTTATTGTCCTAAGGTTACTAAAGTTAATTAACTTTATCACTTATATTGCGATACAAACTATAATATGAATAGAGTACAAGTTATCTTAACACTCGATATGGAAAACCTTCCAAGTGATTTCAGTGAATTACTTAAGCTGGAGCAAGCAGTAGTTGCTGATTGGAAGGCGCAGGGTTTTCTTGAACATTTATTTTTAAGAGAAGCAAAAAATGGCGCCGTCTTAATTTTTAAAGATGTTGATGTGGAGCAAGTTAAAGTATTGATGCACACACTGCCTTTTTTTAAAATTAAAAAAAGCGTTGAGTATTTTAATTTGATACAGCAATTTTAGATTGAAGCTATATCTCATTATTCAATTAATTTTCGTTGAAAAAACTTCCCATCCTTAAATTGATGCATCTAAAACTTCCATATTTTTTTAGATGACATTTCGTGTAATGTTGCATTCAAGGAATTATATTCCTCTAAAGAAATGATTACAACGCCAGTGTCTTTCCCTCTATAAATAAAAAAGCCCTGCAAAATGCAAGGCTTTTCTTTTGTGCTCCCCTTACAGACGAAAGATGCAATTATAATGCGATGATTGAGTATGTGACTATTAGGAAAATAAAGGGTTAGATTTCCTTGTATTTTTGAGGGGATAAAATCCAAATGACCTGAAATAATAGTGCACCAATGAAAGTCCATAAAATATCATTCCAGTCAAAT
>CANHIR010000066.1 GCA_947461015.1 Bacteroidota bacterium
AATTTATCTAATATATAACCCAATAACCAGCAAACCAACATATAGGATATGGCAAATGCCAAAGAGGCCCAATAAGGGGCAAAAAAGGAGAATCCGTGATTGAAAATCCAGTTAAATAGGGAAGTATCTCCAACAGGAATCATATTTAAAACGGTAAGAAGTACTTCAGAAAATAGATAAATCACTAGCGGGTTTTTTCCAAAAACTTCAAAAAATCCAGAAAATTGTAACTGACGTTGTAATTCTATTCGGTAAATGATAGTTCCGATAATGACCATATCCAAACCAACGGTTAGCATCACAAAACTACTGGTCCACAATTTCTTATTAATAGGAAACTGATAATTCCACATAAAACCTAAAAAGATAAATCCAGCTCCCCACATTAATAAATGTGTTAAGCCTTCGTAAGTTTTACCTTTTTCTTGAATAAACTTACCCACTTTGAATCCGATGAGCACATTGACAATAGCAGGTAACGTACTAAGCCATCCTTCGGGATCAAAAGCCATATCTTCTCCATGGTACATATGCGCTTCCCCCATTAACCATTTATCAAATAAAATACCTGCGTTGCCTTCCATCGTTAACTCCTGTCCAGGTAAACCAAAATGCATACTTAAGTACCAATACAGCAATAAAAGTAAGGCAGCTAAAATCATGACTACCCGTTCATGCATATAGTAAACAATGAATGAAGCAATACCATAACAAAGTGCAATACGTTGTAATACACCTAATATTCTTGTATTTCCAATAGGTCCAGTAAAGGGAAACCAATACATTAAATAGCCTAATAGAAAAATAAGTAGGGTTCTTTTTAAAATTTTAAAGCCCACTGTGCTATTGGGAAGCTTTTCCCATTTAGGCATCACAAAACTCATGGCATTACCTACTGCAAATAAAAAAGAAGGGAAAACTAAATCGGTTGGCGTAAACCCATGCCAATTAGCATGCAAGAAAGGCGCAAAGGTAGCTGCACCATCACCAGGTGTATTTACAATGATCATTAAACAAATAGTCATACCTCTAAATACATCTAGAGATAAAAATCTTTGATTCAACATAGCATGGTTTTAGTGGATCAAGGTACGCAAAATATTTTTTATTGAACCTTGAATTAATTAGCTTTAATAAAATTAATAATATGCGATTGCTTAAAATAACGGGAATCACCTTACTCATTTTTAGTATTATTTACTTTTTAGGACCACATCCAAGTACGCCAAAATTTAATGATGTACTGCCTTCTATTGCAGCAAATACAAATTTGGATAGTTTAGTTAATGCAGGTGAAAAACTACATCGTATTAAACCGAACAACCAAGCAAAAATAATTTGGGCTGATAGTACACATCAAAAAACCGAATACGCAATTGTTTATTTACATGGCTTTAGCGCGAGTCAAATGGAAGGCGCACCAGTGCATGAAAATATTGCAAAAGCATTTCATTGCAACTTATACTTAGCAAGACTCGCTGAACATGGCATTGATACCACCGAAGACTTGCTTAATTTAACCGCCGAAAAATATTGGGAGTCTGCAAAACTTGCCTATGCGATTGGAAAACAGTTAGGTAAAAAAGTGATTATTTTGAGCACTTCAACAGGAGGTACTTTGTCATTACAATTGGCTGCTGCTTATCCAGAAATTGCAGGGCTCATCATGTATTCACCTAATATAGCTATCAACAATCCAGCTGCATTTTTACTAAATGACCCTTGGGGTTTACAAATTGCCCAATTGGTTAAAGGTGGAAAATATGCCGATATTTCATATAAACACAAGGACTATCCAAAATATTGGAATACACATTACCGTTTGGAAGCAACTGTTGAATTGCAAAATTTAATTGAAGCAACCATGACAAAGGAAACATTTGCAAAAATTCATCAGCCTTGTCTTGCACTTTATTATTACAAAGACGAGGCAAACCAAGACAACGTGGTAAAAGTTAGTGCGATTAAAAAAATGCTTGCTGAAATTAGCACTCCCGATAATTTAAAAAAGGGAATTGCCATTCCACATGCCGGAAATCATGTGTTGGCATCTCCATTGGTATCACAGGATATTGAAAGTGTAGAAAAGCTAACCAAAGAATTTATTCAGTCAACCATTATCAAGCAGTAATATTTGAACACTTACATATTCAAATATTACTGATCATTTTATTCAACATTTAGTCAACTTGTTTTTTATGCTTACTAGAAAGGTAAGTGTAAACCGAAGGAATCACAAACAACGTAAGTACTAAGGAGAATAACAAACCACCTACAATTACGGTACCCAATGGCTTACGGCTAGTGGCAGCTGCTCCTAAACTAATGGCAATAGGCAATGCACCTAAGGCAGTTGCTAAGCTTGTCATTAAGATAGGCCTGAATCTTTGTGCTGCAGCTTCTAATACTGCTTCTCTAATTGGCAATCCTGCTGCTCGTTTTTTATTTGCAAATTCTACAATTAAAATTCCATTCTTGGTCACCAGACCAATAAGCATGATAATGCCAATTTGAGAGAATATATTTAAGGTTTGGCCAAACATCCATAAACATAGTAATGCACCTGCCAAAGCCAATGGTACGGTTATCATGATGATGAAAGGATCGGTAAAGCTTTCAAATTGAGCAGCCAATACCAAGTAAATTAATATTAATGCCAACAATAATGCCTGGGAGGTGTTGGACGAGCTTTCTTTAAAATCTCGAGAAGGACCACTTAAAGCGGTTTGGAAACTTTCATCCAATTGTTCTTTGGCAATTCGCTCCATAGCTGCAACACCATCGCCAATCGTTTTGCCTTCGGCTAATGAGGCCGAAACCGTTGCTGAGTTAAATCTATTGTAATGATATAAATTGGGCGGATTGCTATTTTCTTCTGTCACTAGTACGCTTGAAATGGGGATGTTCTCTCCTTTATTATTTCTAACATAAATTTTATTAATATCGGTTGGTTCATTTCTTTCCGCCCTTGGCACTTGCGTAATGACTTGATATTGTCTATCGTTCATAATAAAATAAGCCGATCGTGCACCACTAAATGCTGCTTGCAATGCCTGTGCTACGTCCGCAGTAGTTAAACCCAAGTCTCGTACCCTCATGCGGTCAATAGATAAATCTAATTCAGGTTTATTGAATTTTAAATTCACGTCCACGTTTTGGAAGGTCTTATCTTTTCTGGCTGCATCTAAAAACTTAGGAATGGCCGTTTTTATTTTTTGAAAGTCTAAATTTTGAATAATAAACTGAACTGGCAAAGATCCTCTTGACATCATACCCACTGAAATGGTTTGTTCTTCAATAGCAAATACGCGTACATTTTTAAAACCCTTCATTTTTTTATTTAAATCCATTGCAATTTGTGATTGCGTTCTTTTCCTATCTGCTTTATCCACTAAACCCAAGCGTCCCGAAGCAGAGCTATTACCGCTACTGCCACCATATCCTGGCACACTACCCCATGTAAAAGCTTGTTCGGGGAATGAATCCTGCATAATTTTAATTGCCTTTAATAAGTCGCCTCTCATGTCCTCATAACTTGTACCCTCGGCGCCTGTCATCGTGATTCTTATAGAACCCTTGTCTTCCAATGGCGCCAATTCACTTTGTATTGTTTTTCCTAATACAAAAATTAATCCAACACAAGCAATGACAATTACCCAAGCAAACCAACGAATTTTTAAAAAGCCATTTAATAAGTTTTTATAGCCTAATTCAAACCCCCTAAAGAAAGGTTCTGTGCGTTCGTAAAACTTTCCTTGCTTACCATCTTTTCTACTCAAATAAACATTTAATACAGGGGTAATGGTTAAGGATACAAAAGCAGAGACCAGCACCGCACCTGCCACAACTACTCCAAATTCTTTAAACAGGGATCCTACAAAACCTTGTAAAAAGATAACTGGCATAAATACTACCGCTAAGGTGATAGAGGTAGAAATGACTGCAAAGAAAATTTCCTTACTGCCTTCTCTTGCTGCGTCTTTTAAGGAAAGACCTTCTTCCAATTTTCTAAATATATTTTCTGTCACCACAATGCCATCATCCACTACAAGCCCCGTGGCCAAGACTATAGCCAACAAGGTTAACACGTTTATGGAGAAGCCTGCCAAATACATAATAAAGAAAGTAGCAATCAATGAAATGGGAATATCAATTAATGGCCTAATGGCAATTAGCCAATTTCTAAAGAAGAAAAAGATAACCAAAACAACTAAACCAAAAGAAATTAAAATGGTTTCTTTTACTTCAGACAATGCTCTACGAACATTTAAAGTATTGTCAATTGGTATTGCAAACTCAATATCTGATTTGTTTTGCTTTTTAACTTCTTCAAGTCTTTTATAAAATTCATCTGCAATCTTAATTTGATTTGCGCCAGGTTGAGGTGACACCGTTAACATTACAACGGGTACCCCATTAAAATAAGTACCCTGATCCTCTTGTTCAGGACCTAATTCTACTTTAGCTACATCGCCTAAGCGAACAATACCACTTGCGTCTTCTTTTAAAATGACATTTCTAAAATCAGACTCCTTCGAAAGTCTACCTAAAGTTCTAATTACAAATTCCGACTTATTACCATTGATGCCACCTGCTGGCAATTCAATATTTTCCTTATTTAAAGCCGCTTGGATATCATTAAATGCAATGCCGTATGCATTTAACAAATTAGCATTTGGAAAAATACGCATGCTTTGACGCTTTCCCCTTACACCAACATTGCTTACTTCGTCAATCGTTTGAAAACGTTGTTGTAAAACATTTTCAGCGTATTCAGTTAATTCTAACAATCCTTTTGTTTTACTTCTAATGGTCAACATCAATATAAAATCACTGGCGTCTGCCTTAGAGACAACAGGTGGACTGGTTAAGTCCTGCGGTAATGACCTTAATGCTTGCGATACCTTATCTCTTACATCATTTGCCGCCGTTTCTAAGTTTACGCCCAAATTAAATTCAACTGTAATATTTGAATTACCAACCGAACTAGACGAGTTAATGGTTCTAATGCCTGGAATACCGTTAATTCCTTTCTCTAATGGTTCGGTAATTTGACTTTGTATAACTTCTGCATTTGCACCCGTGTAACTAGTCTGAACCATGATAATAGGCGGATCAATTGCAGGATACTCTCTTAATGCTAAAAAAGAAAAACCCACCAAGCCAAAAATAATGATGGCAATGTTCATCACAGTAGCTAATACTGGACGTTTTAAGGATAGCTCAGATATATTCATCTAAATGAATTAATTTTTTAAGACCTATTTGGTAATATCAATATTAGAAAGAGATTTTCCAATTTTTAGTTTCGATCCTTCTTTTACAAACAACATACCCGCTACAATCACACTGTCCCCTGGTTGTAATCCTTTGGTAATTTCAACCGCAGTTTGTGTACGATATCCTGTTTCTACATTTACAAATTTTGCTTTGCCATTGCTAACTACCACCACTTGCTTTGTTTTTGAATCCGGGATAATGACATTGGATGGCAACATAATGCTAGAAGCATTGTTGTCTAAATCTGATAAATATATTTTTGTAAAAGAACCAGGCAACAGCTTGCCTTTTACAGTGGCTCTTACTTTAAGGTTTCTAGAGCTTGCTATAATTTGTGGTTCAATGGCAATGATGGTTGCTTCAAATTTTTCACTATCAGCGCCAATACTTTCAACAGCAACTGCAGCACCCACATTTACTAAATTTTTATACAATTCAGGAACGGTGAAATCAATTTTCAAGTCGTCTGTTTTTTGCAAAGTAACCACTGTTGTTGTGGTATTAATAAATGCCCCCAAGCTTATTTGCCTTAAACCTAATTGACCAGTGAAAGGGGCTTTGATTATTGTTTTTTCAATTAATGAACTCGTATAAGCCATGTCGGCTTTTAAACTTTTTACTTGTTGTAGGGATACATCATAATCACTTTGATTTATTCCCTTAATACTGATTAATTGTTTATTTCTCTGTTCATTAATTTGCGCAAGCTCCAATTGAACTTTTATTTTTTCAAGCTGTGCCTGTAAATCGGCATCGTTTAACTTAACTAAAACGGTGCCCGCATTCACTACTTTTCCCTCTGGTATTTGCAAAAAAGTAACTCTTCCATTTATTTCTGGACGCAATTCAACAAAGTCACTAGAAATTACGGAACCATTTACTTCTACAATTTTTGGAACCGCTTGTTTTTGTATCACAGCAATATCAACTGTAACTGCCGCGTTGGGATCAAATTTGTCAATAGTTTTTGGTTTTTCTTTACAACCAACTGCAAATAGCCCCCCCAATGCGATAAATAATAGTTTTCTCAAAATTTAGCAATTTTAGTGACTAAAGGTAGCCAAAAAATGCTTTTTAAATCAAGAAAATAGATGAATGGCTAACTCATGACCATTGGGGACCAGCCTAGTTATTTAACTTCTTAAAGGCAGCAAATCGCTTTTCAATATAAAGGCCTAATTCTAAATCATTCATAAGCCCCAACATTTCATAAGTGGGCCTTGAAAAATTCATGAATTTGATAAGTTCGTCCCCTTCTAAATGGGTGAGTTTTTGATTAAATCTCTTAGTAAATCGATTGTTTACATATTTCTCCTGCTCCTGAGCAACCAACCTATTTTGAAGGAATTGTAGGTTTCTATTTCGATGAAAACGGAACATATTGATAATTTCATTTAAATCAAACCCTACTGTCAAGCCTGATGGGCCAAACAATTGCTGGTTGTTGCTTAGTTTTAGGCCAGGAGGTCGATAATTAAAATATTTGGCATAGTCATTCCTGTTTTGAATTGAATCATATTTGTAATAACTATTCCTTACCCTCACTTCGGGTAAATCATATCCAATTACATGTATCATCACATTAAAATTATGTGGATCCGAAATAGTGTCCACTGGAAACTTTTGCGTGTTTTTCCCGTAAAGAGAAAACCACAATGAATCCTTCGCTTTTAAAACAATAATATACCTACCCAAAGAATCGGTAATGGACCGGTTTGAGTTGCTATTTACAATAACTGCTTCCACTGGACGATGCCCTGAGATGTCATATACAACTCCACTAATAGTTGTAACCTGGGCGTTTAGTTTTGTTGAAAAAACGAGAAAAAATAAAACAGCAAAAGCTTTAAAAAAATTCATTTCAGGTGCAATATTAGTAAAGGATTGCTTAAAAATAGTTTTCTTGTAATTAAATTAACAGCTTTTTACATATTAAATAGATGAAATGAAGCCAATAGTTATAACACTTAGAACCAGCCAATGTGTGGCAATTTTTTGTGTGTATAGCAAGTAGGTACTGGTGCACAAGATCAATACATTAGTGATAAGTATCGGCCAAGCAACAACCTCCATGGATTGAACCAAATCTCTTGATAAATAAAAGCTAGCCCCCAACATAACGCCAACAACAGCAGCATTAATGCCTTCCAAAGACCTAAAAACTATTGCATACTTTTTTAAAATTTGCCATAATGGAAAAGCAAACAAAACAATAAAAAAGCTTGGCAAGAAAACGCCTAAAGCTGCTGTGATGGAGCCAACTATCTGCCAAGGAATACTTTTGTCATTTACTGCAATGGCGCCCATATAGCTTGTAACGGACCAAACCGGTCCAGGTACAGCTCTTACTAAACCTGCGCCGGTTAAAAAAGCATCACTAGATACTTTAATTACATTTCTTTTACTTTTTATAATCCTATTGGAAGAAGGCCTGGTAACATATTGTTCATACATTAATGGGATTAAAACATCTCCTCCGCCAAATACAAATGTGCCAAAGCGGTAATTGGTTTCAAATAAATTAAATACTTTTTGTTGTGTCCAATTATTTCTAGTTGCTTTTTCAGACAAAAAACCTGCCACTATAAAAAAGAGTAAGAAAATAACAATTGTCCTAGTTTTAATTTTAACTTTTTGAACAGGCACAGTTGGGATTCTTTTTTTACTAAAATTTGTTGCGATACCAGCTAATAAAATTACAAGAGGAATGGTCCATGGTGATTTAAACCCAATAAGCACTGCTAATGAAGCCCCAATAAAAACCCATCTTGTAATGGTGTTGTTTACTGATTTACTAAAAAGTTTAAGCATAGCGCTAATTATAAACGCTATAGACATGGGTTTTAAATATGCCAACATGGAAAATCCAGCCGAAAAATTTTGGTGATTGTATAATATAGCCACTCCGGTCATGAATGCACAGGCCGGAAAAATCCAAACCAATAAAGTAAATAGGGCAAGTGTATAGCCGCCTATTTTATATCCAATTAGTACAATGGTTTGTGTAGACGAAGCGCCTGGTAATAATTGACAAATGGCATTGTATTCCAATAATTCATCGTCCGTGAGATCTTTCCTTTTTTCTACAAATCTTAATTGCAATAAGCCAAGATTGGCTTGGGGTCCCCCAAATGAAGTGACACTATGCAATAGCACTTCCTTTAAAAATGATATGTATGCTTTAATATTCACTAGGTACAGACAAGTTAAAATTAAAATAAATTGGTCATTATTTGCCTACTATCCAAAATAGACTTGCTTCGCCTATTTTTTTTATAACTTTGTCTACTTAAATCAATTACTATATGCGTTGTCTTTTTGTTTTCGCTGCCTTTGTTTTGCTATCAGGATGTGCTCAGAGCAATTATACTAAATATGCACCCATTTATGAAAAAGAGGCATTAAATGATACACCAAACTATGGTAATTTAGGGTATTGGGCTGCCCATCCTGATAAAAAAGATCCATCGGATAGCATACCCAAAAGTTTACGACCAATAGCAAGCAATAACAAAGATGTAGATGTGTTTTTTGTTTATCCAACAAGCTATCTTGACAAAGAAATGGCTTACGGTTGGACGGCTTCTTTAAATGATGTAAAAACAAATATTAAGACCGACTACTCTTCCATTTTATACCAAGCCAGTGTTTTTAATGAGGTAGGAAAAATATATGCACCAAGATATAGACAAGCGCATATAAAATCATACTCTCCCGTAAACCACGAGGATACGGTAAAGGCGATGGCTGCTTTTGAATTGGCCTATCAGGATGTTAAAATGGCCTTTGATTATTACTTAGCACATTATAACAATGGTCGTCCTATTATTATTGCATCGCATAGTCAAGGATCAACTCATAGCATTAGACTTTTAAAAGAATATTTTGATGGCAAGCCACTTGGCAAACAATTGGTTGCCGCCTATGTTGTGGGAATGGCTTTAGATCCCGCCACCTATACTACATTAAAAGCATGTGATAAACCAGATGAAACTGGCTGCATATGCGCATGGAGAACCTTTATGGAAGGGTATCAAGCGCCTTTTGTTGAAAAAGAAAAATTTAATTCTATTGTTACCAATCCATTGTCATGGAATAATGAAAATACAAATATTAAAAGGTCGCTCAACGAAGGATCAATTTTATATAATTTTAATAAAATTATTCCAAATGTAGCTGGGGCAATCAATCACAATGGTGTGTTGTGGACACCTAAACCCCGTTTTTTTGGAAATGTCTTAATTAAAACAAAAAACTATCATATTGCCGATTTCAATTTATACTATACGAGTATAAGAAAAAACGCGGCAATGAGGGTGAACCATTTTTTTGAAAAAATGAAATCAAATTCAAGTCATTAATAAAAGAAGGTTAATTTCCTACAACACTTAGGAATTTAATGCGCATTAT
>CANHIR010000067.1 GCA_947461015.1 Bacteroidota bacterium
AAATGATTTTATTTCAAAAACACGCGAAAAATAATAGACCTATATAAACAACTAATCCCAACCGTGTTTGACAGTTGGGACAGCTATTATAAGTAGTTCTTGAATTATTTTCTTAAGCCTAATTTTTCAATTAGTGCGCGGTAACCAGTAAGGTTATGTTTTTGTAAATAAACCAATAAACGCTTACGCTGACCCACCAATTGCATTAAACCTCTCTGCGTTGAATGGTCTTTGTGGTTTGCTTTCAGGTGACCTGAAATGTGCGCAATACGTTGTGTTAATAAAGCAATTTGTCCTTCAATAGAACCTGTGTTCGTTGCTTTGCCACCAAATTCAGCAAAAATGCTTGCTTTCTTTTCTTTTGTTAGTATAGACATTGTAAATCTTCTTTTTTGTGACCAACAATTGGCCACGGTTTTTTTCTTTTATTTCGGCTGCAAAGATAAGGGAAATGAGGTTATTTAATCAATTATTTCCGCGCTTTTTGGGTAATCCCCCCTATTAAACTTGAAAATAGCCTCGTCAACCTTTGCCTTATAATTGATAGATGACACGTTTACCTCGGTAATATTGTTGCTTTTGTCAACAATGGTAGCGCTTTTTAAGGCCAATTTGATTTTATCTACAACCAAGGTCACTTTTTGGAAACTTTTGCGATTGTCAATAGGCGTTAATTCGATGGTTGCTTTTCCGGCATCCTGACTTAACAGCTTGTAATTGAAGTCTTTATCATAGCTGCCTGATAATAATTTTTGCGGACTAAGGGTCTGATCCGACTCACTTACACTTGATTTTGTAATGGTGTTTGCCCCGTCAAAATTATAAATCGTTACCCCGTCACATATGATTTTTGTACTGCCCTGTTTCAATTGGTATTTATCCCCTTTCATCTGTAAACTAATGGCTTTGGTCCCCATTGCCTTCCCCTTGCTGTTTTTGGACACCAATTGCAAGCTTACTAGGATTCCTTTGGATTTTTTTACAGTATCTCCAATTTTATCCAAAACAGCCTTTGCTAATGGATCTTTTTGTGCATGTAAACTGGTTATTATAAAAAAGCTGAATAAAAGAAATAGATATCTCATTGTATATGAATATGGTATGAATTATTTATATATTTCGACAAAAATAAGCATTCAAAGTTTAAAAAATTAAAGTCTATAATTAAGAATACTATAAATTTTGAAGGAAATCATACAATTCAGCGTCGGTCTTGTACAAAACCTCTCTTGGTTTACTACCTTGGCTTGGTCCAACAATCCCTGCCGATTCCAATTGATCCATTAACCTTCCTGCCCGATTGTACCCTAATTTCATTCTTCTTTGTATTAAAGAGGTTGAACCCTGTTGAGCACTCACAATTAATTTAGCGGCGTCTTCAAATAAAGGATCTCTATCCCCAGCATCAAAACCACCTGCGTCCATGTCTTTTTCATCCATATACTCTGGAAGTAGGAATGCTTGTGGATACCCTTTTTGTGCTGCAATGAAATTACAAACACGGTCTACTTCCGGCGTATCAACAAACGCACATTGCAAACGTGTGATTTCTCCATTATAGCTTACCAACATGTCTCCTTTACCAATTAATTGCTCGGCACCTCCTGCATCTAATATAGTTCGGCTGTCAATTTTACTAGATACTTTAAATGCAATACGCGCCGGGAAATTCGCTTTAATGGTACCAGTAATAATATTTACCGAAGGCCTTTGTGTTGCAATAATTAAGTGAATGCCTACCGCACGGGCAAGTTGAGCTAAACGCGCAATTGGCATTTCTACTTCCTTACCCGCTGTCATAATTAAATCTGCGAACTCATCCACAACCAAAACGATGAATGGTAAATATTGATGTCCTTTTTCTGGATTTAATTTACGCGAAGTGAATTTCTCATTGTACTCTTTAATATTTCTACAACCTGCTTCTTTCAATAAATCATAGCGGTTGTCCATTTCAATACACAATGCATTTAAGGTATTGATCACTTTTTTAGTATCGGTAATGATAGCATCTTCTTCGCCAGGCAGTTTTGCTAAGAAATGTTTTTCAATCACACGATATAAACTCAATTCCACTTTCTTAGGATCCACCAATACAAACTTTAATTGGGAAGGATGTTTCTTATATAATAGTGAAACTAAAATTGCGTTTAATCCCACCGACTTCCCTTGGCCTGTAGCACCTGCCATTAATAAGTGTGGCATGCTAGCCAAATCCACTATGAAGTTTTCGTTGTCAATTTTTTTACCAATTGCAATTGGCAATGAATAAGTACTGGTTTGAAACTTTTCACTCGCCAAAAGTGTTTTCATACTCACCACCGACTTTCGAATATTAGGTACTTCAATACCAATGGTACCCTTTCCAGGAATTGGTGCAATAATACGTATTCCCAAAGCGGCTAAACTTAATGCAATATCATCCTCTAAATTTTTAATTCTACTAATACGAACACCTGGTGCTGGTACAATTTCATATAATGTAACTGTTGGTCCCACTGTGGCCGCTATACGCTGTATGGCAATGTCATAATTTTTTAGGGTAGCGATAATCTGATTTTTGTGCATTTCCAATTCCTCTGGGTCCTGCACAATTTTTTCAGAACCATGTGTCTCTAATAAATTAATAGACGGATATTTATAATTCTTTAAATCTAATGTTGCATCGTATTTTGTAGCAATACTTCCAATGGCTGCAGCGGATACAACTGCCTCCTTTACCCCTTCATTTACTTCTAAATCCAAATCCTCCAACAACTCATCATCTAAATCGGTAAAATCCTGATCGCCCTCTTCGTCTTCTTCCTCCTCAATAACTAAGGTTGGAGCTAATCGATCTAATTCTGGATTGGATATATGTTCTGTAGTTAATGATAATTCATCTATAAATAATTTACCTCCTTGCTCAGCCTCATCTGAATCTGGCATAATTACAGATACACCATTTGCATTGATAACCTGTGTTTCGTTTTTTAATCTATTGCCAGTTTGTTCAACTTCTTCTTCCGCTACCGGGGGATTATTTAAATCCCATTCTTGTCTAATGGCAGGTGTATCAGGTGCAAATGCAACTGCCCCTTCTTCCTCATCATTGCTAACCCCTTTTTTGGGCCATAAAAAACTAAAACTTGGGACATTAAATGTTGGATTAACCCTCCAAATAAAATAAATAAAGCAAGACATGATTAATAAGGCCCCAGTTCCAAATGCCCCAATAAATTTCACCATCCATCCGCTTGTATATTCGCCCATTGCACCACCCCAAGAAAAAGATGCTCCTTTCGTAATAAAGGCTAAACTTGTACTTAGTAATAGTAAACCTAAGATTACATATTTCAAATTTCTCCAAATTTTAAAAATAGGTTTCGTGAAAAATAAATTTACCCCTACCACAAATGTGAAGGTGCAAAATAAATAAGCCGCCAAACCAAAGCCATTAAAAACAAATTGATATGCAATAAAAGCGCCAAAATACCCTAATTGATTATTCACTTTAATATCAATACTGGAAAATAAAAGTTTTCTCCACATTTGCAACTTATCCTGGTCATCTTGCCATGTAAATAAATAGGAAGTAAAGGCGATAAATAAAAAGATAGTTAAAAGTAATAAAACACCTCCCACAATTTTTGAAGTACGTTCATCCTTCACAATTTCGGCTACATTTACAGAAGTTTCCGAATCCGGATTGAGTGCTTCTTCACTAACTTTGGGTTCCTTTTTGCTTTTTTGCTTATTTGCCATGGAAACAAATATAAGCCATCCAATTAGTAAGAAAAAGGGTTTTTAGCCAATGTGTAAAATTGAAATAAGCGGAGACTACTTATCCACTTTATGTATCCAAACTATCCTTACCCAACTTGCCCAACCCAGCATAAAAAAGAGCCCACCAATGGGTGTGATTGGACCAACTATTTTAGCATATTGAAAACTACTTAAGGATTGAAAAGTAAGGAGATACAAAGAGCCACTAAAACATAATATACCCGCTAAGAAAAAATTAGCGGTCCATTTTATGCCTTTGTGCTGCGCCCATAAAGCTCCATTTTGGTACGTAAATAGCGAAAGCAACACCAAGGCAATTGAATGCATGAATTGGTACCTCACCCCTGTTTCAAATAAAGAAACTTTATCGGGTGTAACTATACTTTTAATTGCATGCGCACCAAATGCACCCAACACAACTGAAAGCATTGCAATTGTCAATCCCTGCAGTAATATTTTACGATGCATTTTTTATTATTTTTTTTATCGCAGCTTCTGTAATATCCGCCCCACTTAATCTAAAATTTGCTTGTTTATAAAAAGGGGCACGTTCTAACATTTTATTTTGCAAAAACTCAGCCAAGGCCGAATGATTTAAATGTGCAATCAAAGGCCTATGCGCTTTCTCTTGGATAAGTCTTTCAACCAAAACATCAACTGATTCATCCAGCCATATCACGATGCCTTCTTTTTTCATAAAATCTATATTCTCTTGGTTGCATGGGGCTCCCCCTCCTGTAGCGAGTACATATTTTTTCTTTTCTTTAAACCACTTTAACAACTTGGTTTCCACTTTTCTAAAATAGGCTTCCCCGTCCTCACTAAATATTTCGGTAATGGTTTTTTCTTCACTCATCTCAATTAGACTATCCAAATCATATCCGCCTGATTTAATCCATTTGGATATTTTATGCGCCCAAAAAGATTTTCCCGAACCCATCATTCCAATTAAAAATATTTTCTCTGCTGCCATATTCCTATTTAAATGCATTCAACCCGGTAACATCCATTCCAGTAATTAACAAATGAATGTCATGAGTGCCTTCATAAGTGATTACACTTTCCAAATTCATCATATGTCGCATTACGGAATATTCGCCTGTAATACCCATTCCTCCTAACATTTGGCGTGCATCTCTTGCTATTTGCGTTGCAATTTCACAGCTATTTCTTTTCGCCATACTTACTTGTCCTGGCGTTGCTCTACCCTCGTTCATTAACACACCTAAACGCCAAACCAATAATTGACCCTTGGTTATTTCGGTTACCATTTCGGCCAATTTTTTTTGTTGCAACTGAAATCCTGCAATGGGTTTTCCAAATTGAACACGTTCCTTACTATATCTTAATGCAGTATCATAACAATCCATCGCAGCACCCAATGCACCCCATGCAATGCCATATCTAGCTTTGCTTAAACAACTTAATGGCCCTTTTAATCCAATAATATTTGGTAATATATTTTCCTTAGGCACTTTCACATTATCAAAAACCAACTCCCCTGTAGCACTTGCTCTTAAGCTCCATTTATTATGTGTTGTTGGCGTACTAAAGCCTTCCATACCGCGTTCAACAATCACACCCAAAATTTTACCTTCTTCGTTCTTAGCCCATACCACTGCTACTTGTGCAAAAGGTGCATTGCTAATCCACATTTTAGCTCCATTTAAAATAACGTGATCACCCGCGTCTTTTATGTTGGTTAACATGCCTGCAGGATCGGATCCATGATCCGGTTCGGTTAAGCCAAAACAACCCAACCATTCCCCACTTGCTAATTTTGGTAAATATTTTTTCTTTTGTTCCTCACTTCCATAAGCATATATGGGAAACATAACTAGCGAACCTTGCACACTTGCAGTACTTCTTACTCCACTATCTCCTCTTTCCAATTCCTGCATCATAATACCATAACTAATATAATCCAACCCACCACCCCCATATTCAGCTGGAACAGTTGGACCAAAACAGCCAAGATCACCAAGTTGCTTTACAATTTGTTGTGGGAATTCCGCCTTCTGCGCATAGTCTTCAATAATGGGAGAAATTTCTTTTTTTACATAATCACGCACTGCAGTTCTTACCATTAAATGCTCTTCATTAAACAATTCATCTAACTGATAATAATCTGGAGATTCAAACAAATCCGTTCTAACTGCCATAACTTCTTTTTTTAAGGTAAACAATCCACACCAAAGATAACTATAAGTACCTAAAAAAAGTATATTTACAAATACATTACCCCTAATGAGAAAAGTCCTTACCCATTTGAGCTTTTATGTTTTAGTTGCCATTATAGCAGGTATATTGCTTGGGCATTATCTACCCGCCAATGCCATGCAATTAGATTGGATTGCTAAAGGATTCATTAATATCATTAAAGGATTTACATTCCCCATAATTTTTTTAACAGTTAGTTTGGGTATAGCAAGTATGGGAGATTTAAAAAAAGTGGGCCGTATTGGGTTAAGATCCCTTTTGTATTTTGAAGTAGTAAGTACGCTTTCCCTTGTCATTGGGGTATTAGTTGCATTGTGGTTGCAACCAGGAAGCATTCATAAAGATGGTGTTAAATTAGAAGATGCAACAAAATATACAAAAGACACGCACTTTGATTTAATTTCTATCATTGCACAAAATACCAATTTACAAATTTTATTGGCGGCTATCATTGTAGGATTTGCAATAAACTATTTCCCAAAAAGAGAAAAATATGTGCATGGACTTGGCCGCTTAACCCATTTTGTTTTTATTGGTCTAAAATTTGTAATGTACCTAGCACCTATTGCAGCATTCAGCGGAATGGCTTCGGCGATTGGGAAATATGGATTGAAATCAATGATCCCATTAGGTAAGTTAATGGGCACGATGTATTTAACCATGGCGTTATTTATAATTATTGTGTTAGGCCTTATTTTAAAATACTATAAGCTCTCTATTTTTAAATTATTAGCACATATCAAAGAAGAATTATTAATTGTATTTGGCACTTCATCCTCTGAGCCAGCAATGCCTTCCTTAATGAACAAACTTGAAAAAATGGGTTGTTCTAAATCGGTTGTGGGACTTGTTGTACCAACAGGTTATTCTTTTAATTTAGACGGCACTTCTATTTACCTTTCCATGGCTGTTATCTTTATTGCACAATTTTATAATGTACATTTAAGTATACCGGACTTAGTAACTATTTTATTTATATTAATGCTTACTTCCAAAGGGGCAGCTGGCATTACCGGAAGTGGTTTTATCGTACTGGCTTCAACACTGGCTTCCATGAAACAAATTCCCATTGAAGGTTTGGGTTTATTAATTGGAATAGATAAATTTATGAGTGAAGCACGGGCCATTACCAATATCATTGGCAATAGTGTCGCAACGGTTGTTATTGCGAAGATGGAAGGAGAAACCATCCATCAATCCTAATTAAAAAATTAAGAAAGTAAGCTTTTCATTTCACTGGCATAATCACTAGCGGCCAATGCTGCTTTTTCGGCAAAATCAGTTCCACCACTCGCAAAAATTACTGCCCTACTTGCATTTACCAACAATCCCACTTCTTTGTTTTTACCATACTTGGTTACTTCACTTAAGCTACCGCCTTGCGCACCCACACCTGGTACCAATAAAAAGTGATTGGGTATTATTTTTCGGATGCCTGTAAAATCCTCCGCCTTGGTGGCACCCACTACAAACATCAATTGGTCCGTAGTTCCCCAACTGGCAACCTGTTCTAAAACAGATTCATATAGGAATTGTCCATTGGCTAATTTTTGTTGCTCAAAGTTTTTGCTTCCTTCATTAGAAGTAAGTCCTAAAACTATTGTGCATTTATTTGGATAGGCTAAAAATGGATCAATGCTATCCTTTCCCATATAAGGCGCTACAGTGATGGCATCAAAAGGAAGCACTTCAAAAAATGTTTTTGCATATTGTGCCGAGGTATTTCCAATATCCCCCCTTTTTGCATCTGCAATGGTAAAATGAGTTGTAGGTATATGCGCAAGGGTTGCTTCCATGGCTTCCCAGCCTTTCACACCCTGTGATTCGTAAAATGCGGTATTTATTTTATAGCTCACACAAAAAGGGGCAGTTGCATCAATGATAGCTTTGTTAAAAGCAATGACTCCTTCTTTGTTTTTAGGAAGATGTGCTGGCAACTTCTCTATATCGGTATCCAAGCCTACACATAAGTAAGAATGCTTTGCGTGAATGTGTTCAACCAACTTATTTTTTGTCATATGCTTACTTTGTGAAGTTAAATTAACCTTTCTAAGTTAATTATTTAGAGCCGTAAACGAAAACTTTGTAACCCCATGCTGGCAATGAAACATTTTGAATGTCTTTAAATTGCTCTTTGGTGAATGCTTCAAAATAGGTTTTACCAGTAGGCAATGACCCTTCTAATTTTACCCCTACTCCTTTGTCAGATAAATTTAAAACGACTACTACAAATGCATCCCCATTTTTTCTGGAATAAGCCATTACTTGACTAGGTGCATTTACATTTATTCTTTCAAAAACTGCATTTTCTTTAAACGCCGCGTTAGTGCTTCTTAAATTTAATAAAGTTTTGTAAAAAGGGGCGCGTTCATATTTTATAAATCCCATGGAGTCTTTCTCAAAGAAAGATACTGGTCTTAAAACGGGCTCCTCTTGTCCACTATAAATGAGTGGCATGGCTCTATTGTATGTTTGAGTGAAAACAGCAAAGGGCGCATGTTTTATACCCGGCATGGTTGCATAGTCTGCTTTGTTCCATGAATTTTCATCGTGGTTACTGGTAAAGTATAATCTTTGTGCCCCCTTCATAAATTCTTTGTCTATTTTATTTAAAACAGAGTCTAAGGATAAAACATCCTTCTTACCAGCCGCAATATCATTCATCATATGAAACTCTTGCCAACTATAGGTTGCATCAAAACCCGTTTCATGTAATTTTGGATCATCCGCTTCCGCTAGGAAATATAATTTTCGCTCTTTGTTTAATGCAGGAATACATTTATTCCAAAAGCGATAGGGAACACCCCAAGCTACATCCACTCTAAAGCCATCAATGGCTGTTTTTTTAACCCAATATTTCATGGCATTAATCATGCTATCCTGCATCACTAAATTATCAAAATTCAATTCACGGGTATCAGACCAGTCGGCAGTAAAAATAGCTTTCCCTGTACTATCTCTTTCATAAAAATCCGGATGACTTGTTAACCAATAATGGTCCGCACCGCTGTGATTAGGAACCCAGTCAATGAGTACTTTCATCCCCAATTTATGTGCAGAGGCTACAATTTTATTAAAATCGGCAAGGGTCCCAAATTCAGGATTCACTTGGGTATAATGTGCCACTGAATAATAGGAACCCAATGTTCCTTTTCTGCCCTCTTTTGAAATGGGTTGCAAAGGCATAAACCAAATGGTTTTCACTCCCATTTTTTGTAAACGAGGTAAGTGTTTTGCAAAAGCATTTAAGGTTCCCTCTTTTGTATATTGACGAATATTAACTTCATAGATATTACCCTGATCCATAAAGGCAGGATGTTTTTGTTGAGCACTTCCGTGAAAAAAAGCAAAAATTGCTAATACAAAGCATATTTTTTTCATAAAATAGATTGTTTGGACAAGCAAATTTAAGACTAAAAATTGGCTTAACTTTGGGTATGCTAAAAAATACTATACTTGCCCTTTTTACCTATTTATGCATTTCAAGCTGCAGTCAATCAACGAACTATGAAAAAGCAGACAATGCCTTAAGCGGGGGACGTTATTTTTTAGAAAGTTACAATCAGGGAGATATTAAAATGGCTAAATTTTATATTC
>CANHIR010000068.1 GCA_947461015.1 Bacteroidota bacterium
TGGATCTGCTTTTGGAACACCAGGCCGTTTTGATGGACAAGGAAATGTAAACAGAATTAACAACGACGAACAATATTCCTTCATTGGAACCGCTAATAACGTAAACAAACAAAACTTTAACAATGGTGACATCACTAACTTTTCTGGTGGTGGTGGTGGAAGAGGCGGTGGAGGAGTGACAATTAATTTTTCGGGTGGAGATGGCGGAACCGATGCCAATGCAAGAGGAGTAGCAGAAACTTATTCTTTAGGAGGTAATTATTCAAATGTCTTGAATAATAAAAAAATGGATTTTAATGCCAATGCAAATGCAAGTGATGTTGCTAGATATAATACCAGTAATTCATTTACACAAAATTTAATTCCAGGAAATAATTTTAATAGAACGAGTAACTCAATATCAAATAGCAGAAATCAACAACAAAGATTAAATCTAACAATAGACAATAAGGTGTCTGAAACTTTTTCTTACAAATACACCCCTAGTTTTTCTCAACAGCATAATACATCCAATAGCGAGTCTACTACCAATACTACTTTACCAGATGGCACTCCCACCAATGGAACTGCTACTAAATCGTCTAGTGTTTCAGATGCCACGAATATTAGTAACACTTTATTGTTAAGAAAAAAGTTTGCAAAAAAAGGACGTACTATTTCTTCAACCATTACGCAAGGATATAATGAATCTTTAGCCAATGGAAGTCAATTTACCGATCAGCTTTTTTATACAAAAGGAGTATTGACTAAAGATTCCATTTTAGATCAGCAAAATAAACGCAAAGGACATACCGAATCTTATTCAGCGAATGTTGTTTACACAGAGCCCATCACTAAAAAATCTTTATTAGAATTTAATGCATACTTAAATCAAAACAACAGTAGTTCAAGTAGAAAAGTATTTGATAAAAATGGAGGTAATGGACAATACGATTTGTTGAATACAAGATTAACCAATGAATTCAATTCAGAGTATACTTATGCTGGCGGAGGCATGAACTATAGATTAAATCAAAAGAAGTATAATTTCTCAACTGGATTTTCTATGCAGAACGCTATGTTGAATGGGGTGAATACCAGCACCAACACTAAAATTAAGCAAGACTTTAAAGACATCTTGCCTTCTGCGATGTTCCAATATAATTTTTCTCAAACACAGAATTTGAATTTCAATTATCGAACCTCTACCAATCAGCCTTCGTTAACACAATTACAACCGGTATTGGATCAAAGTAATATTAACAATCAAACCATTGGTAATCCAAATTTAAAGCGTACCTACAATCATAATCTTAACTTAAGATTCTTCTCTACTAAAATACTTTCACAACGTAATTTCTTTGCTTTGTTAAATGCGCAGTTTGCAAATAATTCAATTGTGAATTATGATAGTGTTTTGCCAACAAGACAAACCTTATCTAAGCCGGTGAACGTAAATGGAATTTACCGTGTGAATGCAACAGTGAATTATGGATTCGGCATTAAAAAATTATATTCAAGATTCAACTTTGGCTTAAACTCAGGGTATAATAACAATGTAAATTATGCAAATGGCGTATTAAACACCATTGTAATAAAATCATTTGCACCAAGCATAAATTATAGCTTTAGCTTGGATGAGATAATTGACATTAATTTGGTAGCAAGACACAATTACAATAACACCAATAATGCTATCAATAAAGCGTTAAACACAAATTATATAACTAGGGTTTACAATGCCGATGTAATTAATTACTTGCCATTTAATATAGTCATGAATCAGTCTTTGAATTATACCATTAATGAGGGGCGTGCTCCAGGATTTAACACTGCAGTGCCAATTTGGAATGCAAGCATCTCTAAATATTTTTTGAAAAACAAAAGAGCTGAATTAAAAATTAGTGCTTTTGATATCTTAAACAAGAACGTAGGGGTTTCCAGAAATGTATCTGCAAATCAAATTGTGGACCAATCTTATAATGTAATTAACCAATATTTCTTAGTTGGCTTTACCTATAGTTTACAAAAATCAGGATTAGCAGGAGGTAGTGGTCCAAAAATGACATTTAGAATGTAATTCCTATACATTAATCTTTAAAAAACTTAACTTTAAAAACATAAATTAAAAATAGTATGAAAAAATTTACAATTACTTTACTTGTTGCTGTGTTTGCTTTTGTAGCAGCGAATGCACAAATGAAAGAAGGAAAAATTGTTTACGAGCGTAAAATAAATATGTGGAAAATGATTACCGATCCCGAAATGAGAACAAGAATTCCAGAGTTTAGAACCTCTGAATTTGAGTTGTTGTTCAATGATCAAGCAAGTTTATTCCGCAATGTACCGGAGGATGAAGCGCCGGATCCTTTTGCAAATAGTGGCGGAGGTGGTGGTGGTCCAAGATTTTCTTTTCGTATGCCTGAGACTACAACCTATACCAATATAGCTACTCAAATGCAATATGAGTCAAGACCCATGTTTGAAAAAACATTTTTAGTGGTGGATTCTTTAAAGCCTTTGAAATGGAAAATTTCTGAAGAAACAAAAACCATTGCAAAGCATGTTTGTAAAAAAGCAACAACCATGATCACAGCACAAAATGTAAGATTTAATGTTGGCGGTGGCGGGGCTCGTGGGATGGGACGTAATAACGGAGATACTTCGAACAAACCAAGTGCTGCGATTACACCAAAAGAAACGGAGGTGGTAGTTTGGTATACCGAGGATATTGCTGCTTCGGTTGGTCCTGATAATTACAGTGGTTTACCAGGTGCTATTTTAGAAGTGGACGTAGACAATGGTTCAAATGTAACCACCGCTACTGAAGTAACTACAAAGTATCCGAAAAAAGAATTAGTAGAACCTACTAAAGGCGATAAAATGAACAAAGCACAGTTTCAGGATGCAATGAAAAAATTAATGGAAGATATGCAAAGAGGTGGTGGAATGGGAGGAATGAGAATTAGAGTAGGAAGTAACTAATTTATAGCTACTGGACTCCAAGAATGGACCAGTTAAAACCAATGGCAATGCTGCGTGGCTCCCCAATATAATAGGAGTACGCAGCATTTCCTTTTACACTAAAATTTTTGGTGGCCATGGTGGCAAAATAGGTATTGGTTGCGTTTAATATATGCAACCAGTATCTAAAGTTTTTGTGGTTCACATTTATTTTTACATTCAACAAGTCAAAGCCCGGATAAGAAGTAGCATTGGTTTCATCCATGAAATATTTGGACATATGTTGCCAGTCGGCAATAACTAAAATTTTATTATTTATTTTCCACTCACTTGATAATGTCCCCCAAAACCTAGGCGCAGCTGTCATTTCATTATCACTTACATTTACTCCTTTTATGCTTGTTGCACGATAAGTATGTTTTGCATGTGTGCCCGAAAAATTCAACATTAAAAAATTAGTTGCACTGTATCTTATACTGTATTCAATACCGATATGTTGTGTGCTGGCCGCATTTTGATTTAAGTTTACGCCGTCGGTTTGACGTACCGAAATAATTTCATTGTTACCGTCCATTTTGTATGTACTTAACTCGGCATACCATTTATCACTCGTGTACCAAATACCTAGTTCTGCATTCCGAAAGTTTTGTGGAAGCAAAAAGGGCACTTTTACTGCGTTATACATTTCTGTAATTTGAGGCGGTACAAAACCTTTACTATAATTTACATAACTACCCCAATTGTTTTTATTGTAAGTAAATCCAAGTTTAGGAGTGAACTGATTAAAATAGTTATTGCTACTAGGGGTTCCCGTTTTAATTTTATTTTGAAATAAATATTCAAAATGATCATAACGTAACGCAAGGTTCATGTTAACATGTTTGCCAAAATTTGATATCACATTTATATAAACAGCAGCGTTGTTAATATTAGTATGATAATTTGTGAGCAAAGAATCCTTATTTGGGTAAGCATACGAAGTGTACTTTCCAATAATCGTATCTTTTGTAATATCAATGTATTTTGCATTGAGTTGCTGCTGGGTATAGTCAAAACTTCCTCCTGTTATGATTTTACTATTTAACCTAGGCACAGATAGGATATGCTGAAAATCAAACACAAAAGAACTAAACACATTGCTATTGGTTTGTCCTTTGAATTTAGTGGGGTTGTTTGTTGAGGCAATAGAATACGTGGGATTTTGATCCATTTTGTTATCACGATACATGAAGTTAAATACGGAGCGGCTATGTTTATTCCAGCTATACTCTAAATTTTGTCTAAATCTAAATGCGTTTATTTTTCGAAATGTAAATGTTTGTAGCGAATTAAAATTCCGCTCTGCAAAATGAATGCTATCCACCGACCCCGTCATTTGTGCGAAGTAGTCAATGTATTGTAATGTTTGAAACCCCCGCCATTTTTCGTTAAATGAAAAATCATGCCTTAGACTATAAGCCTTCTTTTTGAAATTGCTAAAATCTATTGGTCCATTATTTTGTTCACCTAAGTTTGCATTTAATAACCAGCTGTCTTTTTTGTAAGGAATGCCAATGCTGGCCGATAATTTATGGTACCCCAAACTATTTATTTGACTTGAAATTTCGGTGGTCTTTTGTGAAGGTGCAGTTTGTGATAAAATATTTACGACCCCGCCAATCGCTTCCGCGCCATATAGTGAAGAAGCAGGTCCTTTTATGATCTCAATATGATGGGTAAATGCACTATTAATTTCAATCAATGCATTATTGCTAAATAATCCACTTGTTCGAATAGGCATGCCATCTTCTAAGTATAAATAAAGTCCTTTTAGGGAAATGGGTTGTCTAATGGCCATCATATGTTGTTCATTGCCAATACTCGGCATATATACGCCACTCACCTTATTTAATAAAAAATCAATCCTGGTTGCGTTTTCCTTTTTTAATGCATTCCCATTTACGATTGAAATGGCAATAGGGGCCTCCTTTCTACGCTGACTTACTTTATTGGCAGAAACAATAACGCTATCCAACTGTGTGAAATTGCTTTGCTGGGCCATACCCTTCATTTGAAGGAATAATAAAAAAATAAATAATAGTCGATAGCAAATATTCATTATTGTAAAATTAGTGCTTAATTTAGTTCATAGGTCATTCACTCATAAATACAACACATGAAAAAAATACTTGCCATTCTACTATGTTTCAATTTTGTATTACAAGGAACCGCACAGGTTAAAACAGTAAGAGAACAAGCCGCTATTATCAATGAAATTCTATCGGATCGTTTAAATAATTTACTGCCAAAGTTAATGACCAAAAATAATATTGACTGCTGGGTATTAATTACCAGGGAATACAATGAGGATCCAATTGTAAAAACCATGTTGCCTGCAGAATGGCTCGCAGCAAGAAGAAGAACTGTATTGGTTTTTTATAATAATCCCAAAACAGGTCAATTGGAAAAATATGCAATTGCTAGGTATGCCGTAGGAAAGGAAATTAAGGCTGCCTGGGATGTTGCTAAAATCCCTGACCAATGGACTGCACTTGCAAGTTTGCTCAAGCAAATTCAACCCAATCAAATTGCACTCAATATGTCTTCCGATTTTGGTCATGCCGATGGTTTGGATCATACTGAATATTTGGAGTTTATGGAGTCTTTAAATGATGCGCAAAAAGCAAAAGTGATTACTGCGCAACCATTGGCAGTTGCCTGGTTGGAAACTAGGACAGAAAAGGAAATGAGTTATTACCCTACCCTTTTACAAATCACGCATGCAATTATCAAAGAAGGATTTAGCAATAAGGTAATTAAAGTAGACAAAACCACGACCACCGATTTAGAATGGTGGTTTAGACAAAAATTAAGTGATATGGGTTTGACGACCTGGTTTCATCCTTCGGTTGAAATTCAAAGAAGAAGTTCCAATAATTCAGACAATACCATTCGTAGAGGAGATTTTTTACACGTAGATTTTGGCATTACTTATTTAAGACTTAATTCAGATGTACAAGAGCAAGCCTATGTTTTATTGGCCAACGAAAAAAATATTCCAGAAAACCTAGTGCTTGCTTTTGAGCAAACCAATCAATTGCAGGATATTTTAACGGATAACTTTGCAACAGGGAAATCGGGCAATGAAATTTTATCAAATGCCTTAAATACAGCTAAAGCAAAAGGGATACAGCCTAGTATTTACACCCATCCCATTGGTTTGCATGGTCATGCAGCAGGTCCAACCATTGGTATGTGGGACATGCAAAAGGGCGTACCTGGTTCGGGTGATTATAAGATGCATCCCAATACCTGTTATTCAATTGAGTTGAATGCAACTCATAATTTAAAGGATTGGGACAGGCCTGTTAGGGTCGCGCTTGAACAAAATGGATATTTTAATGGGACTAGCTTTAAGTATATAGATGGTCGCCAAACAAAAATCATACCCATAAAATTTGATTAATTTTTTTGACTAATTACTATAAATAAAAAGTCCTTTTGAAATTTCAAAAGGACTTTTTATTTATTTAGATTCCGAGTATAATTAGAATGCGAGCAATTACTTATTTCATAAAGTAAGTCACTATAAAATAAGTGATGGCTGCAAGCACAGCACTTACTGGAATGGTTAACACCCATGCCCACAGCAAATTGGTTGTTACACCCCATCTAACCGCACTAATGCGTTTGGTAACACCCACGCCAATAATGGATCCTGTAATGGTATGTGTAGTAGAAACAGGTATACCCATTTGTCCAGTGAAGAACAAAGTAAATGCGCCTGCGGTTTCTGCGGCAACTCCTTCTAATGGCGTCACTTTGGTAATTTTAGTACCCATTGTTTTTACAATTTTCCAACCACCACTCATGGTACCTAATCCTATGGCAAGGTAACAAGCACCAGGCACCCAACTAGGCAACTGTCCAAAGTCCTGAATAGACCCATGGGCAATTAATGCTGCACCAATAATACCCATTACTTTTTGCGCATCGTTTCCTCCATGTCCAATACTAAATGCAGCCGAGCTAAACAATTGCAATTTCTTGAACATATTTGCCATGGTATAAGCAGTAGGCGTTTTTATTTTTTCTATATACAAGTAAATGAGCATAAATAAAATTGCCGCACCTATAATTCCATACTCAACAATCGAGTTATCTGCTTTTGCAATTTCTTCAGCGAATGATTTTTCGATATTAAATTTTTCAATTTTAGCTTTTACATTATCTATGTTTTTTGCTTGAATTGGATAAATCACATTCATTAATTTGATAGCAGAGTCTGCATTAATTTTCTTTGAAATAAACAATTTCAATGGCTCTTTATATCCTTCTGTTTTTTCTTTTGCAATATCATACTCTTTTTTAATTGCTGCGTTTTCAGGTGATTTCGCTTCTAAAACCAAAAAATCATTTGCATTTCTTGCAGCATCCTTTATTTTGCTAGCTGCAACATTAGCGAGCCAGCCATTATCGTTGGCAAGTTTGGCAATATATTCGGCACCTGTTTTGTCGTATTTTGAAAGATAAGGGCTGATATGATTGTATTGCTCGGTAGCAGACTTCAACTTCTTTGTATTCTCCTTCACTTTTTCTTGCAACTTAATATCTCCTGGTTTTTCTTTTAATCCTGCTTCAGCAGTAGCAATTTCCTTATTGTATTTATCTATCCCATAAAATTTTTGTACGTTTTCATGAATTTTCACTTCTTCAAAATGATCAAACATTAAAACAGTAGCAAAAGTAGCAACGGAAATAATGGCGAGTCGCCACCAAATATTCCGCATAATGGTCACCAGCGTTATAAATACAGAAATAACAATGCCAATAATGGGTGCTAAGAAAATAAATAAAATAGTTTTAATGATGGTATCAGCATCTACAATTTTAGCCCAAGAGTAACCAATCCCTTTTGTCATTAAAGCATGTGCAATTGCTGCACCCGCAAAGCCTCCAATTAAGGTATGTGAGGATGAAGAAGGAATGCCATACCACCAGGTAAGAAGGTTCCAAAAAATAGCGGCCAACAAACCTGAAAAAATTACAGGAAGCGTAATAAAATCCTTGTAAACAGTTTTGCTTATGGAATTGGCAACTGCATGGTCTTTAAATATCCAAAATGCCAATACATTAAAAAAAGCTGCCCAAATAACTGCTTGAACCGGTGTTAATACTTTGGTTGAAACGATGGTTGCAATTGAATTAGCAGAATCGTGAAATCCGTTGATATAATCAAAAATTAGCGCAAGGGCTATAATAATTATTAATAAAGTCATCGTTAGCGTAATTAAGCGTACTTGATAATAATGGATTCAATCACATTGGAAACGTCTTCAATTTTATCAGTCGCAATTTCTAGCACTTGATAAATCTCTCTTTTCTTAATTACCTCTTTGAAGTCATTTTCTTGTTCAAATAATTTCTCAATACTCATATCAAATACGTCATCTGCTTGGTTTTCGATGCTATTTACTTTGATCATTGCCTCCGTCATTTCCTTCACATTTTTCATATTGCGAAGTCCCATCACTGCTTTTTTTGTTTCAGCAGTCCCTTGTAATATAAGTTCTGCTAATTTGTGAATACCTGTATCATTTGGATTCACCTTGTAAAAATTAATTTTTTTCGCAGATGCATAAATGTAATCTGCAATATCATCAAGTGATGTTGCTAAATAGTGAATGTCTTCTCTGTCAAATGGAGTGATAAAATTTCTGCCAAGTTCTGTGAAAATATTATGCGTTAGGTCATCATTTTTATGTTCAAGGTTCTCAATTTGTGCTAAAATATTTGCTCTTACATCTGCATCGGGCTCATTTACCATTTCTTTTAATTTTCCACCCATTTGATACACATGTTCCGCAACATCTTCAAATAATTGAAAAAACACTCTGTCTTTTGGTAAGAAAATCTTCATGATTGAATTTAGGCCCATAACGATATTTTTTATTTGATATTAGGCTGTAAAATTGCAGGTTTAAGTCCTAAAATGCACTAAAGCCAGATTACTAAATTGTTAACAAATCAATGAATATGTGGTGTTATTTAAGGGGATTCCTCTAAAGGAAACATTAAAATAGCTTATTTCATATCTTCATATAAGTAAATGCCAGTAATAACAAGTTATTTACCTATTAAAATATTGATAATCAATGAGATATAAAAATTCAACAAAATCACTCATTTTATTGTTTTTTTTCCAATTGATCATTTCTAAAAACAATGCTCAGGGACCTGCAACTGTATATGCCGTACCTAAAACACCCTTTTTGTCTCAAATCATTGCCTTTAAGCAGCTAAATGCAACCATTAATTTATCGATAAGTACCAGTCCAATTCCGTTACAGGGCACTCAATTGGCTGGAAATGCACAACAATTAATTAAACAAGGACAGGATATATTCATTTTTATAGCACAAACAGGGTTTATATACAAGTTATCTGGCTCGGATTCTACAAATTATATATTTAAACGCATTGACAATACCGTAAATCTTAATTACAA
>CANHIR010000069.1 GCA_947461015.1 Bacteroidota bacterium
AAAAACATTTTCAAAGATTATTGAGCGTCAAGCTTTTTTAGTGCAACTTGAAAATGACGAATTGGAAATTGATATTATAGTTCATTTAGGTGCAAGAACAGATACCACTGAATTTAATTATGCTATTCATGAGGAGCTGAATGTGGCGTATTCAAAAGCCATGTGGAATTATGCTACCAAAAAGCAAAACCCATTCATTTACGCTTCTTCGGCAGCTACTTATGGTGCTGGCGAAAATGGATATGAAGACAGTCATGCTATTTTAGATACATTAAAGCCGCTTAATCCTTACGGTGTAAGTAAGAATGAATTTGATAAATGGGCGATACATCAAACAAATTGTCCTCCTGTTTGGACAGGGTTGAAATTCTTTAATGTATATGGCCCTAACGAAGGGCATAAAGCCCGCATGGCAAGTGTGATTTTTCACTCCTTTCATCAAATAAAGGAAACGGGGTTGGTGAAATTATTTAAAAGTCACCGTTCCGAATTTAAAGACGGAGAACAATTGCGTGATTTTATTTATGTAAAAGATGTAGTTGCAGTTATTGAGTGGATGATGCAACAAATGTTATCTGGCACATGGCTTAGCAATCATAATGGGTTATATAATTTAGGAACAGGTAAGGCAAGATCATTCTACGATTTAGCCGCCAATACATTTATTGCACAAGGATTAACGCCGAATATTGAATTTATTGATATGCCTTTTGACATTCGAGATAAATACCAATATTTTACCGAAGCCAACATGCATAAGCTGCGTGCAGCTGGGTACGATAAGCCATTTACAAGTTTGGAAGATGGCGTTAAGGATTATGTCTCCAATTATTTAGTCCCCGGAAAGGGTTACTAAATTCCAGCATTAATGTGCTTTTAAAAACGCAATGGCTTTTGCAAAGGCATCGGCAGTGGCTGTTGGATTAAAGCTTGGATTGCTCGGATTGGCAAAACCATGATTCGCTTCATATCTATTCACAGACAAATTTTTTCCTGCTAATTTCATATTGTTTTCAAAATCATTCACCATAGTAGGAGAAGGGGCTTGGTCTTGATTGCCAAAAAATCCAATAATATCACATTGAATCGTTTTTAATTTTTCCATATTTGTTTCAGGACGACCATAATACATTACACTTCCTTTTGCTTGCGGTCCGGCAAGGATTGCAGTTTGCAAACTCCACATACCTCCAAAACACCAACCCACACTATAAATGGAAGCATCTGCTCCGGCATGATTAATAGTAGCTTGAATAATGGCTGTCATTCTTTTCATATCTGCACCTCTCATTAATTTCATGGCGCTGTCTGGAGTAGCTGCTACTTTTCCATCATACATATCCACTGCGATAACATTTACATCACCTAAGGTGCTAAAATATTTATCGGCTTCTAATTTTATATGATCATTCAATCCCCACCATTCTTGAATTACGATGAGCCATTTTTTTGTTTTCTTTTTAGCGGGTATAAAATAGGCATTGGCTTGTTTGCCATCAGCTGCGTCATAACTAATCATCTTACCTAATAAATCAGCTGGATTTACTTTAATAGGGGCAATATGCAATGCAGCAAATTTTGGTGTGGAGGCCTCAATTTGGTAGGCTTGGAGCGTTTCGTTATCCATGCATGAAATAACATCGGCTTTATGGATGGTATTTAATTGTATTTTCTCCCATTGCCAGCTCATTAATCCCCCAGCAACTAAGGTAAGAATTAGTCCAAAAAGTAGTTTTTTCATAGAATTTTATTGATTTTAGTAAAGATGTTCACGTTTAAATAACAGTTTTAAACATTTTAAGTTCAGGAGGCCAAGCGATTTTTTTCTCGTGTTTTTTTAACGTAGGTTTGTATGACCTCTCCCCTTTTTTCCCATTAAAGATAGGTCGAATTTATAAAACCCAAATAAAAGGGTAATCTTCATAGTCAACTATGGCTGGGATTGCTTTTTTATGTATTTGAATTTAATAATATTATGGCAAAGTACATTTTTGTAACTGGTGGTGTAACAAGTAGTTTAGGTAAGGGCATCATTGCTGCCTCTTTAGCTAAATTATTGCAAGCTAGAGGTATCACTGCTACCATTCAAAAATTTGATCCTTATATTAATGTGGACCCAGGTACGTTGAATCCATATGAACATGGAGAATGTTATGTTACTGAAGACGGCGCGGAGACCGATTTGGACTTAGGACACTACGAGCGTTTTTTAAATACACCCACTTCACAAGCAAACAATGTGACTACCGGAAGGATTTATCAAACGGTAATTAATAAAGAAAGAGCGGGAGAATTTTTAGGAAAAACAGTGCAAGTTGTTCCACATATTACCGATGAAATTAAGCGTCGTATGCTACTGTTGGGTGTGGAAGGAAAATTTGATGTAGTGATTACTGAGATTGGTGGAACAGTTGGGGACATTGAAAGTTTACCGTTTGTTGAAACTGTTCGTCAAATTCAATGGGAACTTCCGGAAGAAGATGTGATGGTAGTGCATTTAACACTGATCCCTTACTTGAAAGCAGCAAAAGAATTAAAAACAAAACCAACACAACATAGTGTTAGAATGTTAAGTGAAACTGGGGTACATCCAGATGTTATTGTGTGTAGAACAGAAGAGCCATTGAATGATGATATAAAACGTAAAATTGCGTTGTTCTGTAATGTTAAGGTTGGTGCAGTGATTGAAGCTGCAGATGCAAGCACTATTTATGAAGTACCTTTGTTAATGCAGAAAGAGCAATTGGATTTAATTGTGCTTAAGAAATTGAAAATAGAAAACTACAAGGAGCCTGATTTAACGAAATGGAATGTTTTTTTAACCAAATTAAAAAATCCAAAGTCTACTGTTAATATTGGTCTGATTGGGAAGTACATTGAATTACAAGATGCTTATAAATCTATCTTGGAAAGCTTTATACATGCTGGTGCAATGAATGAAGTAAAAGTGAATGTAGTAAATGTTCATAGTGAAAATATTACCCCCGAAAATGTGAATGAAAAATTAGCGGGCTTGGATGGTTTGTTGGTAGCACCTGGTTTTGGAAATAGAGGCATAGAAGGGAAAATTATTGCTGTACAATATGCGAGAGAAAATAAATTGCCATTCTTTGGTATTTGTTTAGGAATGCAAATGGCGGTTATTGAATTTGCCAGAAATGTGTTGGGTCTAAAACAAGCACATTCGGTTGAGATGGATCCCAATAGCCCCGATCCTGTGATTAATATGATGGAAGAGCAAAAGCGTATTACGATGATGGGCGGAACCATGCGCTTAGGGTCATATCCTTGTACAATAACAGAAAATACTTTAGCGCATAAAATTTATGGTACCACCCATATTGATGAGCGACATCGCCATAGATATGAATTTAACAATGAATATTTAAATGCCTTCCATGAAAATGGAATGGTAACCAGTGGGGTAAATCCTGCAACCGGTCTCGTGGAAATTGTGGAACTTCCTAATCATCCATTCTTTATTGGAGTTCAATACCATCCTGAGTTAAAAAGTACGGTAGAGGCGCCTGCACCTTTATTTGTACATTTTATTGCTGCTGCTAAAAAACAAGCACAGGGATAGAAATTTTGAGTAACTTGTTAGGTATAAATTCCTAACAATATGAATTCAAGAAACGTTTTCTTTTTACTTTTATTGGTAAGCGTTCAATCATTTAGTCAAGCGCCTGATCATTTAATTTGGTCAACAAATGGACAGGCTTATTTTACTTTGAGTAACGGAGACATTGTTCGCAAGGAACCTGGTAAATCTGCAGAAGTAAAATATGTTTCTGTAGCTAATTTAATTCCATCTGGAGCAGTTCGACCAATAGAAATAAAGCGTTTTACATTTTCTGCAAAACAAGATTTAGTATTGATACAAGCCAATACCAAAAAAGTATGGAGATATGAAACCATTGGCGATTATTACATTTATAATTTGAATTCAAAGTCGTTGCAAAAATTGGGCAAAAATATGCCCCCATCCTCTTTGCAATTTGCAAAAATATCACCTAATGACAACTGGGTAGCCTATGTAAGTGGTCATAATATTTATGCGGAAGAAATAAAAACAGGTAAACAAATACAACTCACTAAAGACGGAAGTAAGTATTTAATAAATGGCACTTTTGATTGGGCATATGAAGAAGAGTTTTTTTGTAGAGATGGGTTTAGATGGAGTCCCGACAGTAAGCATATCGCTTATTGGCAAGTAAATGCAACAGGGGTTAAAAATTATTTAATGATTAATAACACAGACTCAAGTTATCCTTTTGCTGTGCCGGTGGAATATCCAATTGCAGGTGAAAAACCATCCCCAGTTAAAATTGGTGTAGTAAGTTTAGACAATGCACAAACAAAGTGGATCCAAACACCAGATGATGCTAAGTGGGGTTCTTATATTCCAAGGATGGAATGGGTGCCCAATAGTGAGGAGCTCATTTTACAGCATTTAAATCGCAAACAAAATACGAGTCAGTTATTACTTGCTAATGTTCAAAATAATAAAGTGTCAACCATCTATAAGGAACAAGAAAATACTTGGATTGATATAATGCCTTTGTGGGATAATCATTATGCAAATGGCGGATGGGATTGGTTAGCAGACGGTAAACATTTTTTATGGGCGAACGAGTCAGATGGTTGGAGACATTTTTACATTCAATCCATTGACGGGGGAAAACCTGTTTGTATTACGCCGGGTAATTATGATGTAATGAAAACTGCAAGAGTTGATTTTTTACATCATCAATTGTATTTTTATGCATCTCCAAAAAATGCAACTGAACAATATTTATACATGGTTAATTGGGATACGCCTGGTGAGCCAAAATTAGTAAGCCCGGAATCGCAAAAGGGTTCACATGATTATATCCTCAGTCCCAATGGTGAATTTGCATTTCATAGTTTTTCAAATATCAATTTAGCACCGGTAAGTGAATGGGTTACATTGCCAAAACATGAAGCAATTGGGGAGACAAGTGTTGCAAAAGCTTTGAGTGCAAATAAAAAAGACAAAAATGCACCAACATTTTTCACGGTGACTACTTCCGAAGGAGTCACAATGGATGCATGGATGGTAAAGCCTACTAATTTTGATCCCAATAAAAAATATCCAATTGTATTTTATGTTTATACAGAGCCTTGGGGACAAACTGCCAAAAATGAATATGGAACAGGATATAATTTTTTATACAATGGTTCAATGGCGGATGACGGATATATTTATGTAAGTATGGATAATAGAGGAACACCGGTACCCAAGGGAAGGGCTTGGCGAAAATCGGCATATCAAAAAATTGGGGAAATTAATATTAGGGACCAGGCATTGGGCGCTAAAGAAATTTTTAAACTTCCTTTCGTGGACACAAGTAGAGTGGCTGTATGGGGATGGAGTGGAGGTGGATCTGCTACTTTAAATTTAATGTTTCAATATCCAGACATTTATAAGACAGGAATTTCCATTGCTGGTGTTGGCAGTCAACTTACTTATGATAACATTTATCAAGAAAGATATATGGGATTGCCTCAGGAAGACAAATCGGTTTTTATCAAAGGCTCTCCAAATACGTATGCAAAAAATTTAAAAGGGAATCTTTTATATATTCATGGCACTGGTGACGACAATGTACACTACCAAAATGCAGAATTATTAATTAACGAGCTTGTTAAAAATGGCAAACAATTTAGTTTAATGAGTTATCCCAACAGGACCCATTCCATTTCGGAAGGGGAAGGTACCGTTCCTCATTTGCAAGCATTATACACCCAATACTTACGTTTACATTGTCCTCCAGGTGGAAGATAATGAAGGAAGGAATTGTGGCTAAAATTTAAGAAAAATCAGTGCCTATTCGATGGCTATATTGCTAACATTTGTTAGCTTTATTGCATGAATAAGATTAGAATTTTAACCTGTACCAGTTTATTTGATGGCCATGATGCTTCTATCAATATTATGCGTAGGGTACTGCAAGAAAATGGTGTTGAAATCATTCACCTAGGTCACAACCGTTCCGCATATGAAATTGTTGAAGCAGCAATTGAAGAAGATGTGCAAGGGATTGCAATTACTTCATATCAGGGTGGTCACGTTGAGTTTTTTAGTTTCGTTAGAAAATTATTAGATGAGTGTGGGTATAAGCACGTAAATATTGTTGGTGGAGGTGGAGGAACCATTTTACCGAAGGAAGCAAAGTTGTTGGAAGCCAATGGGATTTCAAAAATCTATTTAACGAGTGATGGATTAGTGATGGGCATTGAAGGCATGATTAAAGATGTGATTCGGATTTGTTCTTATCAATTAAAGCCCCACCCAAAAAAATCATTTCCAACATTAGCCATTCAAAAAACAATTGATCCACGCAAATTAAGTAGGAATATTACTTTGTTGCAAAATGGTACGTTAAAAATTGCAAAACAAAAAAACACAAACAAAAAAACAATTCCAATTATTGGTATCACTGGCACTGGTGGCGCTGGTAAATCAACGGTTGTAGATAGGCTGGTACAATATTACGTTCATTGCAATCCAACAAAAACCATTGCGGTGATTTCGGTGGATCCTTCAAAAAGAAAAACAGGCGGTGCTTTGTTGGGTGATCGCATAAGAATGAATGCAATACATCACCCCAATGTTTTTATGCGCTCCCTTGCTACAAGAAGTGATTTGCAATCTATAGCACATTCAATGGACGGGGTCATTGAATTATGTAAATTGGAAGGATTTGATTGTATCCTTATTGAAACTGCAGGAGTGGGACAAAATGATGCAACCATTGTGGACTATGTAACGATACCAGTATATATAATGACCCCTGAATTTGGGGCACCTACACAATTGGAAAAAATCAATATGATTGACTTTGCGCATATTATTGCGATTAATAAGTTTGATCGTGCAGGAGGGTTGGATGCATTAAGAGACGTTAGAAAGCAGTACAATAGGTCTCGCCATATTTTTGATGCAAATCAAAAATTGAGTCCTGTTTTTGGAACGATGGCAGCTCATTACAGTGATCCAGGGATGCAGGCCATGTACAATGCGTTAATCCAAAATATCAATACCATTCATGCTACCCATTTTAATGCAATAATCAATCCAATTGTCTATAACGAGGCGGCCATCATTGCACCTACTATACCCAATAAAAGAATGGGGTACTTAAATGAAATTATTGAAGTAATTCATGATCACAACAAATGGATTGCTACTCAAAAGGAGTTGGTGTCTAAATGGTATTGCTTGAGCAAGGCCATGGAAGATCCGACATTGGAAAAAAATCCTGCATTGCAAAAAGCACATAAAAATTTGGAAGGAGCGATAGATAAGGAAGTGAAGGAATTGGTAACAGCATGGCCACAGCTATTTGAAAAATATCAACAAAAAGTATTTGAAGATGAAGTAAGAGGTAAAAAGTCAGCGCATCCTTTTGTTTTTGAAACGCCTTCTGGTATTGAATTGAATAAAGTGTATTTACCTAAATATGCCGACTGGGGAGATATTGCAGAATGGCAATTAAAAGAAAATACACCGGGCAGGTATCCATTTACCGCGGGTGTATTTGAATTAAAAAGGGAAAATGAAGATCCTACAAGAATGTTTGCAGGCGAAGGTTGTCCAGAGCGAACCAATTGGCGGTTTCATTATTTAAGTAAAGGACAGTCTGCGGTTAGGTTATCTACTGCTTTTGATAGCGTTACTTTATATGGGCATGATCCGGCATTAAGAATGGATGTATTTGGAAAAATTGGCAATGCAGGCGTAAGTGTGGCCTCAATTGATGATGCCAAAAAATTATATTCAGGCATCAATTTAAACGCAGCAAATACTTCGGTAAGTATGACCATTAATGGTCCGGCACCCATGTTGTTGGCTATGTTTTTTAATACCGCAATTGATCAGGCTTGCGAACAATATATTACTGAACAAAATTTATGGCCTCAGGTAAATAAAAAAATAAAACAAATATGCTCTAAACATTCATTGCCAACTTATGAATCTATACATCCCGAAATACCGCTCAATAAATGGCACAATGGGCTTGGATTAAAATTACTAGGGGTATCTGGCGATATGGTTTTAGATGCTAAAATTTACAATGAAATTAAAGCAAGTGTACTAAGTAAACTTAGGGGTACGCTGCAAGCAGATATTTTAAAAGAAGATCAGGCCCAAAACACTTGTATTTTTTCTACTGATTTTGCTTTACGTATGATGGGTGATGTGCAAGCCTATTTTGCTAAAAATAGTATCCGAAATTTTTATAGTATTTCTATTTCTGGATATCATATTGCGGAAGCTGGGGCCAATCCCATAACACAATTAGCATTTACATTGGCGAATGGGTTTACCTATGTTGAATATTTTTTAAATAGAGGTATTGCTATTGATGATTTTATGCCAAACCTAAGTTTTTTCTTTAGCAATGGCATGGATCCAGAATATGCAGTTATAGGAAGGGTAGCAAGAAGGATTTGGGCACGGGTAATGAAATTAAAATACAATGCCAATGTAAGATCTCAAAAATTAAAATACCATATTCAAACCAGTGGTAGAAGTTTGCACGCGCAAGAAATTGATTTTAATGATATTAGAACTACGCTACAAGCACTATATGCAATTTATGATCAATGCAATAGTTTACATACCAACGCATATGATGAAGCAATCACCACACCTACCGAAGAAAGTGTAAGAAGGGCATTGGCCATTCAATTAATAATCAATAAGGAATTAGGAACTGCAAAAGTGGAAAACGCACAACAAGGAAGTTTCTTAATTTCTGAATTAACCGATTTGGTAGAAGCGGCAGTGATGCAAGAATTTGAAAAAATTAATGCGCGTGGGGGAGTATTAGGTGCAATGGAAAGAATGTACCAACGTTCAAAAATTCAGGAAGAAAGCTGGATATATGAATCTAAAAAACACGATGGTGCCATCCCAATTATAGGAGTCAATACCTTTATTAACGAAAAGGCAACATTGGCAACAGATCAACAACCTATCATTAGGTCTACCAAAAAAGAAAGAGCAAGGCAGGTGGCTTGTCTTAAGTTGTTTAAAAGCCGTAACCAGGAACTGAGAGAAAACTATCTTGCCCAACTTAAAGAAGCCAGCCTAAATAATGACAATTTGTTCGAAATTATGATGGAGGCAGTCAAATATTGCAGTTTGGGAGAGATCACCGATGCCCTGTATTTAGTAGGTGGAAAGTATAGCAGAAACCTGTAAAAAACATATCTTTGCCCCCACGTTATTACGTTTAAACATTGAATATGAAAACTGACAAAAATACGGTCATTGGGTTTGTTTTATTAGCTGGGTTGTTCTTTGCTTATTTCTGGTATAACAATAAGCAACAAACCGAAATGCAGGCTTATAATAAGTACATTAAAGATTCTAC
>CANHIR010000070.1 GCA_947461015.1 Bacteroidota bacterium
AGGCCGGGATTGTATATTTAGTTATTTCGTTTATGCTTTTACAAATACTACCCGGCTACTTTGATTAAAGTAGAAATAAAAGAAAAAGTAAAACCAGTTGCTATTTGCTTTCATCGTGGCACAAATATAGGCTAAAATGCCCTATTATAGGCTAAAAAGGCAAAGTTTTTTACATTTTACTAACAATTATTCGTATATGTTATAATTGAATCGTAAAAAAAGTAGCTCACTAAAGTTCAAAATTTGTTCAGTTGATAACGGATTCAGGGATATTTTCTATTTTCGCAAAAATCTTATATTATGAGCAAAGAAGTAGGTAAAGTTTTATTTGTATGTGTTAGTTACATCGTTTTATTGGAGTCTATATTGTTTTTTGCCACTAAGTAATACCTTAAAAGTAGGTAAGCAGTTTTAACAGGTCATAGCATAGAAAAGCCCCCCTTGGAATAGGGAGGCTTAACGATTGCTTGCCATATGAAAACTTTTCTTATAACTATAGAAAGGCAAGCTTTAAACAGGCATGACCTATTTATTCTACAGTCAACTTAATTTTAAGGATTTGTAGTAGCTGATGCAGTTGCAGAGCTAGTTGGAGCCTCAACTGGAGTTGTTGCTGGAGTTTCAACTTGAGCTGGAGTTGTTTCTGCTGATTTAGATGCAGTACCTGAACCTGTTCCTTCACCACCACAAGCAGCTAATGCAGCGATAGCGAAAATTGCGAATACTTTTTTCATTTGGTAAGTTTTAATTTGTTAATTATACCCTTAATACCCAAAGGGTAAAAAGGTAACCCCCACTTTAGCCCAAAAAGTAAAATAAAAATTAAATACACAATTTGGGTTACTTTTGAAACATCTAAGTATTAATACATTGAAAGCTGAATACAACGAACAATCACTCTTAAAAGGATTAGCCAGCAATGACTCAAAGGCGGTGGAGGCACTCTACAAAAGTCATTTTGGGATGATTCAGCATTTCGTAACCAATAATAACGGTTCTTTTGATGATGCTAGGGATATTTTTCAGGAAGCAATGATTGCTTTGTACGAAAAAGTACAAACCGACTCATTTACTTTAAGCTGTCAAATTAAAACCTACCTTTTTTCCATTTGCAAACATTTATGGCTTAAACGTTTGCAACAAATGGGAAAATATAGTAGTCCATTGCATACCCATGAAGAAGTAATTTCGGTAGAATCCGATGTTGCTGATTTACAAAACAAAGAAGCCACTTTTGAAATCATGGATCGGGCCTTAAACAGTTTAGGAGAGCCTTGCAAAAGTTTATTAGAAGGTTATTATTTGAATAAAAAAGGAATGCAGGAATTGGCTTCGGAATTTGGATATACCAATGCCGACAATGCGAAAAATCAAAAATATAAATGTTTAATACGTTTAAAGAAATTGTTTTTTTCGCAATATAATATTGGAGATTAATAAGCACATTAATGAAAACAATGGATGACATACAACTTATAGAAGCAATTGAGAGATATTTGACCGGAGAAATGTCAAATACTGAAATGGAGCAATTTGAGTCCATGCGAAAATCAACGCCCCAAATTGACCAAATGGTGGTTGAACATAGTATGTTTTTACACGAAATAGACGCGTATGCAAGACGCAAGAATTTTTCTAAAACAACAGAAATTACTTTTAATACTTTATTTGAAACAGGTATCTGGAATCCTTCTAACGAGAAATCCAGGAAAACCAAAATTGTTCAACTTTGGAATAGATATATTAAAGTAACTGCTATTGCAGCTTCCGTGGGTGGTATCATTGCACTTATTACCACCGTGATGACCATTTATTTTTCGCCAAATTTAAATGGATCACAAGTAATACAACTTAGTAAACAAGTAGAAGTCATAAGAAATAGCCAAGTGGCACAAGGTCACATATTAAATGAAGTAAAAACTAAAATGCCCGATAACGCTATTTTAATAAGTGGTGGAACAGGATTTTTAATTGACACAAAAGGTTACATGATTACGAGTGCTCACGTACTAAAAGGGAATAATGTAATTGTAATTAATAATAATGGGGACGAGTTAAATGCATCAATCATATACATTGATAAAGTCGCTGATTTATCCTTATTAAAAATTACAGATACCGATTTTATAGCTCCTAAAAATATACCTTATTCAATTCGCAATAAAATGAGCGACTTAGGTGAGGAGATTTTTACCTTAGGATATCCCAGAAATGACAACGATATCGTTTATGGAAAAGGCTATTTAAGCGCCCAGTCAGGATTCGAAGGCGACAACAATGCATACCAATTGCAAATAGCTGCAAATCCGGGATATTCAGGAGCGCCAGTATTTAATGAACAAGCTGAATTAATTGGCATCATTAATACAAGGCAAAAACAACTTGAGGGTGTAACATTTGCAGTTAAATCAGAAAAGATATACGACCTAATTGAGACAATTAAAAAAGAAAATAAGGGCGACAAAATAAATGAAGCCAATTTAATGGCTTTAATCAAAAATAAATCAGATAAGAAAAAAATGATTCATAATTTAAAAGCATACATATACAATATTCGTTCATTTAATTAAGGACATGGTTATTGCATAAAAAAAGGGGCTATAAAATAGCCCCTTTTTTTATGCAGGTTTTTTATGGTTATTTCCACAAATTTTTTGGATAGGTTTTATTTTCAACCAATGCATCAATATTGGATTTAACTATTGGAGCATCTTCTTTATAGGTTACACCAAACCATTTTGCATTGGTAGGTATTACTTTCACGTCACCTAATCCCAATTTAGTAAATTGACCCGTTACGTAAGGAATATAAAACTCTGATTTCAATGCTTGCCCTTGTTCCAATAAAAATGCATCAAACTCTTGCGCACATAAGTCTATAAAATTAGGCGCAAAACACATAAAATTCATACTTACTCTTGTATCCTCGGCGAGTGGCGTTTCAATCCCCTCCTCCTCAAAAACAATTTGACCGTCTTTTCTATAAATTTTAGTGCGCTCATTAATTTGAGTTAATACATTATTTGAATCAATGCTGCACACCCCTCTACTCACTGTTCCGTTTTCACTTAAGGTATTAGACAACTCATACCCTAAAATACAATACGTGCGATTGTTGCAGTCCTTCGTTAAGAAATCATAAGCTTGTTTAAAGGCTTCAGCACCATAATAATCGTCTGCATTGATAACTGCAAATGGCTCATTCACTACTCCTTGTGTACATAATACAGCGTGTGCTGTACCCCAAGGCTTGGTTCTTTCAGGATTTACATTTTTACCTGCTGTGTACTTGTCTATTGACTGATAAACATAATGAGTAATTATTTTTCCATTTAATTTGGGTTCAAAATTGGCTTTGAACGCTTCGCTAAAATCTTCTCTAATGATAAATACTACTTTACCAAATCCAGCACTAATTGCATCGTAAATGGAATAATCCATAATAGTTTCGCCATTGGGGCCAAAACCCTCAGTTTGCTTTTGGCTACCATATCTACTTGCCATTCCTGCTGCTAATATTACTAATGTAGGTGCACTCATTATTCAAGATTTTTATTTTGTACTTTTACTTATTATAAAAATACAGTTTACAAAAATAGCTGATTTTCATTAAAAATAAAAAGTTTGGAACCTAAACCAGTTATTGAGACAGTCCCCTATCTGAGCCAAAAATCAATTACTATTGATGTACTGCGATTAGATCAAATTCACCCCATTGTTAGTGGAAATAAATGGTATAAGCTTAGGTTTTACATTCAAGACGCGCTAGATACTAATTCAAATACCATTGCTAGTTTTGGAGGCCCCTATTCCAACCACTTAGTTGCACTGGCTTTTGCTGCCAAAGAAAATGGATTAAAAAGTGTGGGGTATGTTCGTACCAATGAAGGCGAACCTATTACACCCGCTTTACAAGAAGCCATTGGATATGGAATGCAGCTTGTTTTTTTAGGGAGAACCTTTTTTCAAGAAAAGAAAAATAAACTGCTAAGTCAACAACAAGATGGTCCAAATGGGGTTTATTTTATAGACGAAGGTGGTTATGGAATATTAGGCGCCAAGGGTGCTAGCACCATAATTAGCGATTGGAAAAATACATACGATTATATTGTGTGTGCAGTAGGAACGGGTACAATGATAGCTGGTATTATTAACGCAGCTTCAGAAAAACTAACTATAATTGGTATTCCTGTATTAAAAAACGAAGGATCCATTAATAATGAAATAAAGTATTTACTAGACAATAATCATGCGAATTATATTTTGCTAAATGAATTTCACCAAGGTGGTTATGCAAAAACAACACCGGAACAAATTTCTTTTATGAACCATTTATGGAAGCATACAAGCATCCCAACCGATATTGTATACACCGGTAAAGTTTTTTATGCAATGGCACAATTACTACAACAAAATTATTTCAAAGAAAACAGCAAAGTATTAATCATACACAGCGGCGGTTTGCAAGGAAATAGATCATTGGAAACAGGTGTACTTCATTATTAAACAAAATCAACTTCAAAAATAAGTTGAAAGTGTTTTTTTAGTTTTTCTTTCACTTCCTCGTAATTCACTTTATACCCCAATTCTTTTTCTAAAGAGGTAACTGTTTTACCTTGTATGCCACAAGGAACAATATACTCAAAATGAGTAAGATCTGGATTTACATTCAAGGCAAAGCCATGCATGGTTACCCACCGGCTACATTTAATCCCCATAGCACAAATTTTACGTGCCATAAAAGGATCATTGGGTTGCAACCAAACACCCGTTTCTCCATTACTTCTTTCACCAACGATTCCATATTCTGCAATGGTATCTATAATAACCTGCTCTAAGCTTCTTAAATACCAACCTAGGTCGGTTTTAAATTTATCTAAATCCAAAATAGGATATCCCACAATTTGTTGTGGGCCATGATAAGTGATATCTCCTCCTCTATTAATATGAAAAAACTCGATGCCTAAATTTTGTAAATGCTCCTCTGAAACCAAAACATGCTCTCTTTTTCCATTTTTTCCTAATGTAAAAACTGGCGGATGTTCCACAAATAACAAGTGATGTGATGTGGCAGTTTGTAGCACATCTTCCTCCCTTTCCCTTGCTTTTGATTTAATTTGGGTATTTTTTGCCAACAGCGACTCTTGATAATCCCAAGTAGGCTGATAGGATTTGACCCCTAAATCCTCAAAATATACTTTTTGTAGCATGGAACAAAGTTACAAACTAAGCAGCAATATCCTACTTTTGCAACATGTCAACCGAACAAGATTTAATACAAGACGAAAACAATGAAGAAGTTTACGAGAAACTGACTTTTATGGTAGATAAAGGTCAGGAGCCTATGCGTATAGACAAATGGGTACAAATGCGCATTGAAGGCATGACGCGTAGCAAATTACAAAACGGAATTGAAGGAGGTTTTTTAACGGTAAATGGCAAAGTGGTAAAAAGCAATTATAAGACACGCCCAGGTGATGAAGTTACCTATATGAGTTACGTAAATCCAGAATACACGGAACTAAAACCCGAGCAAATGGATTTGGTTATTGTATATGAAGACGACGCTGTTATGGTGATTAATAAGCCCTCAAATATGGTGGTGCATCCAGGTATTGGGAATTACACTGGTACTTTATTAAACGGAGTGGCTTATCATTTGCTTTCACAAAATCCAACACTCAATGAGGAAGTATTGCCCCGTTTTGGTTTAGTACATAGAATTGATAAAAATACAACTGGTTTAATTGTATTGGCAAAAACGGCCGAAGCGGCAAGTCATTTAGCAAAACAATTTTTTAACCATACCGTAGAGCGGAAATACGTGGCCCTTGTTTGGGGAGATATGGAAAAAGATGAAGACACTGTTATTGCACACATTGCTCGACATAAAACATTTAGAAAAATGTTTGACGCTTACCCAGAAGGCGAAGTGGGCAAGCATGCGATTACGCATTATAAAGTAATAGAAAGATATAACTACACAACATTGGTTTCTTGTATTTTAGAAACAGGGCGTACGCATCAAATTAGGGTGCATATGAAACATATTGGGCACACTTTATTTAATGATAACGAATACGGTGGAGACCGCATTTTAAAAGGAACAATTTATACCAAGTACAAGCAATTTGTTGACAATTGTTTTGAGGCTTGTCCTAGATGTGCGCTACATGCAGCAACCCTTGGCTTTGTTCATCCTACAACCAATGAAATGATGCGTTTTGAAAGCGCGCTTCCAGCAGATATGGAAGCAGCAATTATAAAATGGAAAAACTACAAATCAGCTGCGCATCAACTTGAAGAAAATGCAAAAGCACCTGTTAAGAAGTAATATGCACTGAATTCATAAAAAAAGCCCCTGATCAAATCAAGGGCTTTTTTGTTTTTTCTTTGAAGCATTATCAAGGCTTTTTCCAAACATTATTACTTGGATTAAAATCTGGTAATACTTTATCAGGATCATAGGTTACTGACTCAATGGCTTCAGTAGAAGGAAACTTAATTGTCCAACTGGTGTTTCTTTCCCAAATTTCAACAGGAAGTTTTATTATGTTCACATTTCCACTCACTGTTTTTATTTGTAAAATAACTGGCATTGCCATTTTTTCCAAATTATCTATGGTGATATATGCGCCTTTAGTATAATCGGAATTGTCTAAATATTTTACGCCACGAACACTCACGTCTAGTCTCCAATTGTTTACAAACCAGCCTCTCCAAAACCATTGTAAACTTTCTCCAGCAACATTCTCAATGGTTCTGAAAAAATCGTCTGGTGTGGGATGTTTGTAAGCCCATCGTTTAATATAAGTTTGAAAAGCATAATCAAAACGTTCTTTTCCTAATACTTGTTCACGTAATAAAGTTAAACCCGCAGCAGGTTTACTATAGGACAAAGTTCCATTGTTTCGCTCCTTATAATTACCTACATAACTTAACACGGGTTCTAAATTGGGCGCTGTAAAGCTATTGCCTATCATGTGCATATCAGGTTCCCATTTGGGCTTATACTCACCATTGTTAAAATCAGCAGTAGATAATGAATTAATGAAAGTATTAAACCCTTCATCCATCCAGCCATATAGTCTTTCGTTTGAACCAACAATCATGGGAAACCAAGTGTGTCCAAATTCATGATCATTCACGCCCATTAATCCATCGGTTTTTGCATCCATTCCACAAAATACAATACCAGGGTATTCCATGCCTCCAGGACCGCCTGCCACAGCAGTTGCTGCTGGATAAGGATACTCATACCATTTGTTTGAATTATATTCAATAGATTTTTTTACATATTCAGTAGATCGTCCCCATGCATTCCTTCCATTGCTTTCAATTGGATATGCAGAAATGGCAATAGAAGATTTTCCAGAAGGCAAATTCATTTTAGCAGCATCAATAATAAATGCTGCAGAAGCACCCCATGATGCATCTCTTGCATTGGTGATTTTAAACTTCCACGTCAATTCTTTTTTATTGGGTCTTGAGTTTGGATCTTTTATTTCATTAGCGGATCTTATAATCACAGTTTGATCGGATTTTTTTGCAAGCTCCCATCTTTTTAGTTGCTCAGGAGTATAAACTTCAGCTGGATTCAATAACTCACCCGAGCCCACTACCATAATTTTTGAAGCAGCTGTTATGTTTAAATTAAAATCGCCATACTCTAAATAAAACTCTCCAGGACCAGTGTAAGGAGCTGTATTCCATCCCATCACATCATCAAAAACACAAACCCTAGGATACCATTGTGCAATGGTATAAACTTTCCCATTTTTTGTTTCAACATAACCCATTCTATCTGAACCATATTGTGGAGATATGAATGAAAAATCAACTTTCAGTTTCAGTTTTCCACCCTGGCCTTGTAATTCAGTTGGTAGAAAAACTTGCATTCTGGTATCTTCAATTAGATATTTTACGTCTACCGCTTTATCTGCAGTAATTATTTTTACAGATTTAATTTTAAAACCCGCATCAAAATCCTGCCCAGCTCCCCCATTTCTACTTCCTGTGATGGGAACGATGGCTGAACCTCTTGATTCTTTTTTAAATAAATTCTGATCCAACTGCATCCAAATAAAATTCATTTTTAATGGACTGTTATTGGTATAGGTTAAAATTTCGCTACCGCTAATTTCATCTGTCTCTTCATTTAATTTAACATCCAATATATAGTCGGCTCTGTTTTGCCAATAGTTTTGTCCAGGCTCACCAGTTGCTGCCCTTTGGCTATTTCCGTTTTTTGAATAAAAAAATGGAGCAAACAAATCATGATAGTCATATTTTGTTGCAGGTGGCGCTTGTTGTGTTGTTGAAGCGGTTTGTTGTGCAAATCCAAACTCTGTTACACAAATAAGTGAAAACAAAAAAGCAAAATGTATTTTTCTCATATTATTAAGATTAATGTAAAAATTAAGTTATTACGAATATAATTAAAAAAACAAAGCCCCTGTTTTTACACAGAGGCTTTTTGTTTTTATATTACTTACAATTACTTCTTATTTGCAGCAGCTTGCATAGGAGACAATCCCATAGACTGTCCACGGCCTACCGATCTGGTTTTAAACAAAGTGAACTTGCTTGGCTCAGCTACATTTGGCCAGCTATTGTTTGTTTCGTCAATATCTGCGGTTTCGCGCATAGGATCTAATTTAATAGCCACCGCTTTCTTATTTGTATAGAAAACCTTGGTTACTTTATTTTCATTTTTTCTCCATATTTGTGCAGGAATACGCTTTGTTTCCTTAGTACCATCTGCAAAAGTAAATTCTACAATAATAGGCATTACTAAACCGCCTTTATTTACGAAAGTGATTTCATATAAATTCGCATCTGCATATTTTGCTTTTTCTGCATCAGTTAATGGGTTAGGAGCGCCAAAATTAGGAGCAGGTTGTTTTGTTACAGAATCATAAGCCTCTATACCTCTGTCATATCTCCAATAAAAATCACGTAAAGTGGTATCGGCATCTGTTAAAAATACAATTGACTTATCTTCTCTGTTTCTGATTTTTGAAATATCCTCAAATGCATTTACAGCTGGCTTATCCAAACCACGTCCGCCGCCATTCATGCCACCACCACGTTGACCCATACCCATACCACCTGAAGGTGCTGCCGCAGTTGCATCATATACTGCATGTTTAACAGTATCAATTGCAATATCACAAGGATCAATGCTATAAAACCAACCTCTCCAGAACCAATCTAAATCCACACCAGATGCATCTTCCAAGGTACGGAAGAAATCTGCCGGATAAGGTTGTTTGAACGC
>CANHIR010000071.1 GCA_947461015.1 Bacteroidota bacterium
CACCAAAAAGGAAACAGAACTTCTACCAACCCCATTGCTTCTATTTTTGCATGGACAAGAGGTTTGGAGTTCAGAGGTCAGTTGGATAATAACCAGGAACTAATTCGTTTCTCTAAAGCTTTGGAAGAAGTTTGTGTGGAAACTGTTGAGTCGGGTATTATGACTAAGGATTTAGCGGTTTGTGTACACGGCAACAAAGTAAGCCATGGCGAACATTATGTTTATACAGAGGAGTTCTTAGATGCATTGGATACAAATTTGAAAAAGAAGCTTGCGTAATTAAACACGCAGGTATACTACAAAAAGAAAAACCCGATAGTGATAAGCTATCGGGTTTTTTTATTACAATGAAATGAATTATTTCTTTTTCATCTCAGCACACTTACCATCTTTCATACACTCTTTAGTGCATTTGTGTTTTGCTTTAGCTTCTTTTTTACATTCAGTACATTTTGACTTGTCTTTACATTTGCCATCACAATTTGCCATAGCAGAAATACTTAAAGCAAGACCTAAGCATAAGATTGATATTTTTTTCATAGTTGTTATATTTATAATTCAAAATTAAGGAATAATTCTATAATTATATGTCTGTGGGATTATTTTAACACTTCAAGTATTGGCTTTCCAATACTGCCACTTGGCATTTGGATACCTAAAAGGGTAGCAATAGTAGGGGCAATATCGGTCATATAGGTGGGCGTATTGATGGCACCATGCTTTATTCCATTTCCCACTAATAAAAATGGAATATGTGCGTCATAATTATACAAAACTCCATGGCTTGTTCCAGTTAAGGCACCGTCTACAACCCCCGATTTTGTCAATAACATAAGATCGCCACCACGCTGTGCATTATAGCCGCTAACTATTTTTTCTCTAACTACTTGAGGGAGTGGGGCAATGGTAGCTTTTCTGTTTTCAACAACTTGTAAAACCTGAGGTTTTTTCTCAAGGTAATTGGTAACAATATTCACTAAGTATTCATTGCTAATGTGAAGACTATCCATTAATGAATGATTGAAATAAATATTGTATTCTCCTACAAAAGAAATTAATTTAGGATCCATTTTATTTGCAGTTAAACAAGCTGTTAAATCGCTTTTTATATTCCCATCATTATAATTGTCTGCTGGCAATTGATGTTTTTTCGCATAACCTGGAATATTGGCTATCGCATGGTCGGCAGTTAGGAACACCGTGTAATTGTCTTTTCCAACTTGCTTATCCAAGAAGCTAAAAAATTCGGCTAATAGTGCATCCAATTTAACATACCCGTCTAAGGTTTCCCAAGAATTAGGGCCAAAAGAATGACCTATATAATCTGGTGAAGAAAAACTCACCGCTAATAAATCGGTAATATTATCGGCACCTAATTTTTCGTTTAACAATGCTTGTTTAGCGATATCTACAACTAAGTTGTTACCGTAAGGGGTGGTTGCAATTTTCCCATAATCCTTACCAATGAAATTATTAAAATCGTAAGGAAAATGCTTTGCTTCTTTTCCATAAGGAGTAGACTCGTATTCATTTTCATCTGCATCACAGTTTTCTTCATAAATATTTTTGGCTAAACTAAGTTCCCATCCTTTTTTATAAAAGCTGTCAACATGGTGGGCATTATTATAGTTGGTTAACCAAGTTGGCAAGGTGGATGCATAATAAGTAGAACTTATAAAATTACCCGATTTGGAATCATACCAATAGGCAGCATCAGCAGTATGTCCAGCAGGTATGATAGCCCCACGATCTTTTAGAGAAATGCCAATTACTTTACTCTTAAAATTAGTAGCTAATTTTAATTCATCTCCAATTGTGGTTGTCCAAACATTTACGGGACTCATTTGTCCCGCAGCATTATTATTAGATCCAACTGTTTGTACCGAAGCATCTTCAACACAATACACTTGTTTTTGTTTTACATTGTCGTACCACATATTTCCAACAATTCCATGTATAGCAGGTACACTTCCAGTATATGCACATGTATGGCCACAAGCAGTAACCGTAGGAACATATGGGATCATTGTATTGTCACAAGTTGCCCCTTCGTTTACAAAATGCATAAAGCCGTTTTGTGACTTAAAAAAAGGCTTGAATTTATTTACATAATCCCATCTCATTTGGTCCACTACAATCCCTACTACTAATTTTGGTTTAGCGTTACTGTTATTACTATTTTGAGTTTTTTGAGCTTGTAAAGTAACCGTCCACAAACAAATTGCCGCCAATGTTAAAAGTCGCATAACAGATAGTTTTTATTAGGCTGCAATTTAAGCTAATTATTAGCGCTATAAAAGACAAAAATTGATTAAATTTGCATTAATAATTAATACAATATGGCAGACATTTTCGAAAGACTCATCAAGAACTACGGGCCCATTGGCCAACACCGTGAAAGAGCACATGGATATTTTGCATTCCCTAAATTAGAAGGCGAAATTAGCTCTAAAATGAAGTTTAGAGGACAGGAAATGATAGTATGGAGTCTAAATAACTATTTAGGCCTTGCCAACCACCCAGAAGTGCGAAAAGCCGACGCGGATGCGACTACACAATATGGCTTAGCCCTACCAATGGGTGCTAGAATGATGAGTGGAAACAGTGATTTGCACGAGCAATTAGAAAAAGAATTGGCTGAATTTGTACATAAAGAGGACTCCATTTTAATGAATTATGGTTATCAAGGTATCATGAGTGCCATTGATGCTATTTGTGGAAGACATGATGTGGTGGTGTATGATGCAGAATGTCATGCATGTATAATTGACGGTTTAAGAATGTTACCAGGACATCGTTTTGTATTTAAGCACAATGACGTGGAAGATTGCGAAAAGCAATTACATCGTGCGCAAGCCTTGGTGGATAAGCAACAATCTGGAGGCGTTTTGGTAATTACAGAAGGTGTATTTGGTATGGCAGGTGACCAAGGTAAATTAAAAGAAATTGCAGCTTTAAAATCAAAAGTGCCATTTAGATTATTGGTTGACGATGCACATGGTTTTGGAACCTTAGGCAAAACGGGTGCTGGGGCTGGAGAGGAACAAGGATGTCAGGATCAAATTGATTTATATTTTTCAACTTTTGCAAAAAGCATGGCTTCTATTGGTGCGTTTATGGCAGGCCCAAGAACCATTATTGATTATATCCGTTACAATATTCGTTCACAAATTTTTGCGAAAAGTTTGCCTATGCCTTTTGTTGTGGGTAATTTAAAACGTTTGGAATTATTACGTACGCAACCTATTTTAAAGGACACTTTGTGGAAGAATGCATTGGCATTGCAAAATGGTTTGAAAGAGCGAGGCTTTGATATTGGTAAAACCGACTCTGTTGTTACGCCTGTATATATGAAAGGGGGTGTTGAAGAAGCTACCGCAATGGTTATGGATATAAGAGAAAACTATAAAATATTTTGTTCAATTGTAGTATATCCTGTTATTCCAAAAGGACATATTATTTATAGACTCATTCCAACGGCAGTGCATACTCAGGAAGAAATTGATTTAACCTTACAAGCATTTAGCGAAACCAAGGCTAAATTAGATGCAGGGGCTTATAAGGTTGCTGAAATTCCAGATATGGCCAACAAATAAAGAGTAGCTAAGTATTTTCAATCACTTTAGGCGCTTCATTTTTTATTTGATCAATGTTTACATTTAATTCAAATCCAATTAATAGGATGAGGGCATTTATGTATATTAATGTCATTACAATTAAAACGGTACCAATGGATCCGTATATTTTATTATAACTACTAAAGTGGTTTACCCAATAAGAGAAACCCAATGTAGTAATTAACATTAAGCTTGTTGAAAATAATGAACCTGGAGACACAAGTGGCCATTTGTCTTTTACATAAGGTGCATATCTATAAATAAAGGCGTTTCCATAAAATAATAATAGTATAATAATTAGCCATCTTAAAGAGTTCCAATAGGGTAAAAAGCCACTTTGTTTTATATCAAAAAACGTTTTCAATAAGGAAGCCAGTTGGTCTTGTCCAATTAAAACAATAATGGTAGCGAAAAGCAATAGGATTAAAATAATGGTTAGTCGAATTGCACGAATACGTTTATGTAAAAAAAATGATTTGTTGCGCATTAATGATTTGTCAAAACTCCGAATGATGCCCGTCATGGCATTAGAGGCGTAAAACAACAATAATAAAAATCCGAAGGAAAAAACACCAACGTGTTGGCTTAATAAGTCGTTTATAATATCAACAATGAATTTGTAGGTGCTGGAGTCGGGTGAAATATCCTTGAAAATGGAAAGGATTTGTTTTTTTACATTAAAAGATGCTGGAAAATAAGGGATCAAAGAAAAAAGAAACAAAAAGCTGGCAGGAAGTGCCATTAATAAATTAAATGAAATTGCAGATGCTCTTTCATAAAGACTTATTGAATTTAATTGGGTAACTAAAAACTTAATTAATTGGTAAACATTTAAATTTTCAAATCCAGGAATAAATACTTTTTTCAATTTCTGTTTTATATAATTGAAAAAAGGGGCCAGCGTACTGCTTATAGTAAGGAATAGTGCCTTGAGAACCGCTTCAACAAGGCTAATTTTTTTTCTTTTTCTGGTACTCATCTAGTTTTTGCTGGTATTCTTTTGCAAATTTATTATGTTCTTCAAAAGTGGCACTAAAATGATGGTATCCACTAAAGTCGGCTTTTGCAACAAAGTAAAGGTAACTAGTTGTTGGCGCATTTAATACAAGATCAATTGTTTTTGGACTAGGTGTACAAATGGGGCCTGGGGGCAATCCTTTGCGTTGATAGGTATTGTAAGGGGAGGGGTTGATTAAATATTTCTCGTAAATACGGGTAAGGGTAAAGTCCTGCATTGCATACTTAATAGTTGGACATGCCTGTAATGCCATTCCTTTTTTTAGTCTATTTTGGTATACACTAGCAATGATTGTTTTGTCACTATCATAATTGCATTCTTCTTCCACAATGGAGGCAAGGGTATACACTTCATTGGGGGTGAGGCCTAGTTTTTTTGCTTTGTTCATTCTATCGTTTAATTTCCAAAATTGATCTTTTTGGGTTTTCATTTTCTGCATCAAATTTGGCAGCGATGTAGACCAATACATGTTATAGGTATTGGGTATGATTAAGGTGAATAGGGTGGTTGTGTCTACACCATAGGGAGCAAGTGAAGCATTGCTATTGAAAAATTGATATGCACTAGCACTGTCTATTGGCAACGTATTTTGAATAAGCTTTGATAATTCTCCTCTTGTCCTAACTTTATTAATAACCAGATTAACCGTCGCTTGTTGATTGTTGCGCAACATTCTAATAATGCCTAGCAAACTTGTGTTCTTTTTTACGATGAATTTACCAGGCTTGATTTTTGCTTCTACATTCAACATTTTTGCTAACAGAAGAAAGCTAGGCTTGTCTAATATTATTTTTTTAGCCAATAGGGTGTCTGCCAAATCGGACAATCCCTTTTTCTTATATTCAAAGGATGCTGTTTCTTTGCTAAAATGAGTAGTGCTTATGAAAACATTAAATATTTCATAAGTACATAAACAAACAAATAGAATGAGGGCTGCCTTTTTCATATTTCAAAATACAATAAAAATCCCCATCTTTTTTTGATGGGGACAAATATTATTAACTGTTAAAATCTAAGAAGCTTATTTTTTAAACCCAATAGATTTGAATTGGTTAAGGTTTTGTAGCTGGAGCTGTATTTGCTGGAGCAGCTTTTTGAGGAGCAGCTGGAGCAGTAGCTGGAGCAGCAGTTGCTTTTGTGTTTAATTTATTAATGATAGATCCAGAATTAGTTAAAAACAAGGTGGAGCAAATTGCCAATACTGCAATAACACCTGCAAAAACCCAAGTTGCTTTTTCTAGTACATCTGTTGTTTGCTTAACGCCCATAAAGTTGTTAGACAAACCACCTACATTGGCATTTAAACCACCCCCTTTAGGATTTTGAATTAATACGATAAAACCCAATCCTAAACATGCCGTAATCATCAAGATTATAAATAAAGTAGCCATATCTTATTTTTGTTTTAATTGTTCAATCTGAGACGCAAAATAAACGGATTTTTCAGGAAAAATAAAACTTAATTTAGAATACACGTCTATTGCCTTTTGTTTATTGCCTTGTTTTAACCAAATTTCAGCCATTGCCTCAGTAATTACATCGGTAGCTTTATTGGCCTTTTCGGCTATAATTGCGATCATTTTCTCCTGTTCTTCCCCGTTTTCGGTCAAATTCGCACCATTCTCCTCGTGGTTCTTTAACACTTTTAGCCAGGCAGTAAAACTTCTTAATTGCTTGGTAAATTTATCCTGAGGAAGGCTTGCTAAGTCTATTTCTATGCCCTGGGCTTCAAAATAGTCTTTTACCAGGGTAGGAGATTCCTTTTCAAATTCTAGTTGTTCAGAAACCAAGGGCTCCTGAAATTGTGCCAATTGCGCTGAAATGATGGAATTTAATTTTTCGTCAATGGGGGTGTGGATAGCTAAAGTTTGATCCTCTCCTAAACATTTATGTAAATGCAAAGCAGTAGGGAAGTAGCTTACTGTTTTTTGAACCTGCTTTTCAAATTCAGGTAATTGATCCATTTCATATTTCTTAGTCAATAATAATTGTAAACTTGGGCTATAGGCGTTTTGTTGTACCAAAGCTTCAAGTTCACCAACTGAGATACTTGACAGGTTAGCATGTCCTGACCACTGAAACAATATGGAATTGATATTATGTTGAGACATGTTTACCAGTTTGAAAAAATTTGATTAAAAATATCGTCTGTGATATTACGAATAATGTCATCCATTAATTGTCCTTCCGCTTGGTTCAATGTTAAATTTGCTGAAAAGTCAAAATTTCGAGATACATCAAATTCTTGTTCTTTGTTTTCAAGTGTCTTTTTTAAGACAACATGTACCGTAACGGTTAAGCGATTGGTAGTTGCCTGTTGTGCACTTACACCAACAGTTTGTGTTGGATCGTAATTGGTAATGGTTGCAAAAATTTGATAATGAGCGTCGTCGCTATTTGTTCTGGTGAGTTTGGTTTGACCAATAATTTTCTGCAATAATTTATCAGTAAGTAATGGTGCCAATTGCGGGTTCACATATCTGGCTTTGTTTTCAATAAAGCCAATTTTTACTGTTTTGATATTGTCAGGAATTACGGCATCTCTAAAACTATAAATACCACACCCAGACAATGCAATCATTACCATAGCTATACTAAATACATAGACTAGGTGTTGCTTAAAAACTTTATATGTGTAATTATTCTTCAATGTCGTATTCTTTAATTTTTCTATAAAGGGTTCTTTCACTAATGCCCAAATCGGTGGAGGCATCTTTTCTCCTTCCTCTATGCTTTTTCAAGGCCTTTAAAATTAACTCTTTTTCTTTATCCATAATATTCAAAGATTCATCTACTTCAAAATGGGATTGAACATCATTGTCAATGATTAAGGGTTGATTTGTATTAATTTGAACAGCTGGCAAATGATTTGGCACGCTTGCCTGTGTTGGTATATTATTATTCTGAATATTGGCTGGTATAATATCTTCTTTTAGATCATTCAGGATAGCTTCTCTCGAAAAATTGCCGGACTGACCTGCAATACTTGGGTTTTGTAAAATTTCAAAAAACATTTTCTTTAACTCATTCACATCTTTTTTCATGTCAAAGAAAAGCTTGTATAAAATTTCACGCTCGTTGGCAAATTCTCCAACAGGGGTTCCACTTGTAACCATGGGCATATTATGCTTGGAAGCTTCAGGTAAAAATCCTGCCATTACTTGGGCATTGATATGATCGGTTTTACTTAGAACCGAAATTTGCTCAGCTATATTTTTTAATTCACGCACATTGCCAGGCCAAGTATAGGTAGTTAATAAATTGCGTGCCTCTTCATCTAAAAAGATGGGCTTGGTTTTGTATTTTTCAGCAAAGTCTACCACAAATTTTCTAAAAAGTAAAGGAATGTCTTCTTTGCGGTCTCTTAAACTAGGTACTCTAATTGGAACCGTATTTAAGCGATAATATAAGTCCTCTCTAAATTTCCCTTTTTGTGTAAACTCCATTAATTCTCTATTGGTTGCCGCAATTACGCGCACATCCGTTTTCTGCACTTTGGAAGAGCCTACGCGAATAAATTCCCCAGTTTCCAAAACCCGTAATAATCTTGCTTGTGTGCCTAAGGGCATTTCACCAATCTCATCTAAAAATATAGTACCGCCATTTACGGTTTCAAAATAACCTTTTCGGCTATCTACCGCACCAGTGAAAGATCCTTTTTCATGTCCAAACAATTCCGAGTCAATTGTGCCTTCGGGGATGGCACCACAGTTCACCGCAATAAACGGGTTGTGTTTTCTTGCGGATAAGCTGTGAATTATTTGAGAAAATACTTCCTTACCAACGCCCGATTCTCCTACAATTAATACTGTCAAATCGGTAGCTGCTACCTGCTCGGCTGTATTTAGCGCATGGTTTAGCGATGGCGTGTTGCCAATAATGCTAAATCGGTTTTTTAAAGATTGTAATTCCATAGTATTTTAATTTAAGCAAATGCTTTGAAAATATTTTATTCGAATTTATTTGGTAACTGTCCCTAATAAAGTTCCTTTTGTGAAATCAGTCACCAATACATTTACGTAGTCTCCTTTTTTAAATCCATCATCTCCTTTCGGAAATACAATTACTTTGTTTTGACTATTGCGGCCCATCCATTCTTGGTTACTTTTTTTACTATTACCCTCTATTAATACTTCAAAAGTTTTACCAACATCTCTTTTATTACTTTCATTGGAAAGTACCCACTGCACATCTACAATTTCCTGTAGTCTTCTCTTTTTCACTTCTTCTGGAATGTCATCCTCATATCTTTTAGCAGCAAGGGTTCCGGGACGCTCCGAATAAAAATACATATAACTGTAGTCATAATTTGCTTCCTTCATAATGCTAATCGTATCCTGATGATCCTTTTCGGTTTCGGTACAAAAGCCTGCAATAATATCGGCTGAGATACTTGCATCAGGCATGATTTCTTTGATGCGTGCTACTTTTGCTAAATACCATTCTCGTGTATAAGTTCTATTCATTAATTGCAACATTCTAGTGCTACCACTTTGAACAGGTAAGTGAATGTATTTGCAAATATTGTGGTACTTCGCCATCGTATACAATACTTCGTCCGTTATATCCTTAGGATGTGATGTACTAAATCGAACACG
>CANHIR010000072.1 GCA_947461015.1 Bacteroidota bacterium
GAACTTTAATGCCACTGTTAATTAAAATATTAATAAAGGAGGTTGCAGTGGTTGATTGGTTCGCCGTAATTACATAAGCACGTGGATCACGCAAGTCTTTATTTTTATATACTTTACTAAAAGGGTCCGATTGCGAACTGTCTCCATTTACTTCTTTCTTATCTGGTTTTAAAACATCGTTTAATAATTCAACTTTTTTTGGCGACTTGGTCCAATTGTCTTTACTACCCGCATCAATACTGTTTTTCCCCATCCTATAAATATTATACAATAGTTCATCCTTGTATCTTGATGCATAATTTAACACTGCGTAGTTTAAGGAAACAGAATAATCAATAGAGTTTTTAAAATACCATTGTTGTGGTTCAATCGGATAGGGTGTTGCACTGTTTGGAATTAATCTATTGGGCACCAACGGAATTTTGCTGGGCGTTGGGCTTCCAATAATTTCCGTTAACAATCCTATGATGTTATGATAATATGCAGCTGTTCTTAATCCGCCATTCCACCAAGTTGAATAAACCGATCCGCTTTTCATCGTATAACCTGGTTTACCTTCGGCATTTAATCTACTACTCATTGCAGCACCCATTGCATCAATACCGGTTACGAGTAATGGATCGTAAACATAATTAAATGGATCACGATATGGAGGCCCCGCCACTACTGTACCTGGAGGACCTGTTTGGTGGTGATTGTATAAAATTTGAGGCATCCACTCAATATATAACTGACGACTCATGTTTTTGGACTCACTCATGTTTAACATGAAAAAATCACGGTTATTATCATGACCAATGTATTTTTCATAAAGACGTGGCAAATTTTCTGTACTTCTTTTTAAACTGTCTTCATTGCGCATGTACCAATTTGAAACCAATTCCTGTCCATCCGGATTCGCATGTACAAATAAAATAATAGTAGATTTTAAAATGCGTTTTGTTTCTTCATCATCTCTTGTTAACACTGTGTAGATTGTTTGAATTAACTGATGTGCGCCAACTACTTCAGTTGCATGCAACCCACCATCAATCCACACTACACTCTTCCCATCCTTAGCCAACTGCTTTGCATCCGCATCGGATAAGTTTTCTGCACGTGCTAGTTTTTGTGAAATAGATTTATATTTTTCTAATTGCTTGATGTTGCTCGGATCAGAAACAATAAGCATATATTGATTTCTGCCTTCCTCTGTTTTACCAATCACCTGCAATTTTACTTTATTAGAAGCGGCCGCTAATTTTTTAAAGTAAGCTTCTGTTTGAGTAAAAGTGGCTAAATGATAGTTGTCGCCAATATTAAAACCAAAATGGCTTTTGGGACTTGGTATAGTTTGTGCTTGAGTTATAACAAATGACAATAACACCGCACAAAAAGAAATCATCTTACGCATATAAAATATTTTGCTGTAAGATAATTAAAGGCAGGGAGAAAACTTGACTCTACCGCCGTTTTTACATGAATGCCAAACAGGAATTTGTTTATTGCTTTAATGCAATATAAAATACGGCAGGTACGGGTCTTTGGCCAGTAGGGTCGGACGGCTTAATGGTTTCTTTTCCATTAATCAACATGCAGGAGCTTCCACCACCATCTAAATTTATGGCACCCTCACAACCAAGTTGCTTGAATAACATTGCAGTTTCAGTTAAAGTAGCGCCAACGGCAATCCCCTTCATTCTTCCTTGTATAACCATCACCATTAAATCACCTTCTTTCGTATAACCCATTGCGGTACGGGGGTGTCTATCTAATATGGCCTTGCCTGCAAATTTATGTTCTTGATTATTGGTAATATTTATTTCACCATTCCTCATTAATACGGGGCCACCACCTACTGCCCATTTTACTTTCCAGGGTTTTAAGTTTGAAAAACGAGCATCCTTTAAATGCATCTTTTCAAGGGAGTCTCTATAAGGTATAAGCGGAGCAGATTGTGCATAGGGAAGTTTTAAGGCAGAGTCCGTAAATGTGTAAGCAATTTCAAACTTGTCATTGGCCGTCTTACCCATAGCAGCATTTAATACATGTAAATAAGTAAGTGTATCCTTGCCTTTACCCGGTATACCCGATAAATTATGTCCAACCAATTTTCCGTTTTGTACAATCAAGTTTACATTGGTATTTCTTTTAAATTCAAAGAAAGAAGCGTTTACCACCAATAGCGGATGATTTAATTTTTCATAAAATTCAGTAGGCGTTAATCTTCGATACAAAGTTGTATCGGCATTCATGAATATTTGTTTTTCTTCCTTATCAATCTTTACATAGAATGCCCTAAACGCACTATCTGCTAATGTTCCCACCGATTCGAAGACTTTAAAGCCAGGCGTATATATACCATACTCAGCAGAAACTTCTTTCCAGCTAATTTGTGTTTTGCCAATATTTATAAAAAATAAAAAGCTAAGAAAGACGAGTATTGATTTTTTCATATGAGTTATATCTTACTTGAAGTTAATGAAGTATGGGCAAAAAAATAACCCCTCGAAAGGGGTTATTTAAAATATACTTTTTGTGATTTTATCTTTGAGAGAACCACATTTCTTTCGTGTGATAATCTATTTCAGTTGCACCAATACGCTTTAACTCATTAATGTTCCAAACATATTCAGAGTTAAATCTTGGACGTACTCTGTATACCAATTTACCATTGTTGTCTTGGAATAAATCAGTTCCTGTTGGAACTGCAAAGTCACGATAAACTTGTTTGCCCGTTGCAGGATCATTATCTAAATAGTGATATCTACGCATGTCCACCCAAGTTTCAAAGGTACCATAACCCCACATTGCAATATATTTTTGCAACATGATATGTGTTAATGTTAAGTCTGCTGCGTTCGTTGGAACTACTTTTGGATCTGCTAAGAAAGCATCTCTTTTTGCATTCGTTAATAAGTCGGCAGCTGGTACATTGGTACTATAATAAGTCATTAACATATCAAAGTGCTTAGAAATACCATCTTTATATGCAGCTAAAGCAGCTGATTTATCTCCTTTTCTAAATGCAGCCTCTGCTCTTAAGAATGACATTTCAGTTGCAGTCATTACTGGGAAAGGAGAAGCATTTCTAAAAATGAAACGACAGTTTACATCTGTAGCAGGAGCTGTATTATTAGAGGTTACCTGAGAAACACCCCAGAAACTTTCTGGTCTGTCATTCGCAGCCAACACTGCTTGTCCTTTTACAGGATCAACTCCTTTAAATGTTCCATTTACATTCTTTCTTAATAAATAGATTGCTCTTGGATCCGCAACACCTGCAAACGCAGAGTTGGTTCCATTCATTAAGTTTGCGATAAATGATGATTGTCTTAATGCAGTTGGTGTTACCACACTCGCACTACTTAAGTTACCTCTGAAAGGACCAAAGAAGTTATTGGTTGCACTTACTGCAGTTGCAGCAAATTTAACCATTGCATCGTCACCCGTTTCTTTCATCGCTAAATTTGAATAATAGATAACCGAGTCTGGTTTGTAATCCGCTTTGTTGGTTAAGTGTGCGTAGTTACGCGCCAATACACCATATACAAATTTCTTCCATTTTGTAACATCGCCAGCATACATAAATGCGTCGCCTTTTGCTAAAGAAGCTTGACTTGCATTATCACCTGTTTTATTTAATAAATCCAATGCTTCAAAACAAAGTTTTTTAGAGTATGCATAAACCTCATCTTGGTTGTCATACTTAAAAGTAATTTGATCCGTATTGAAAGCTTCTTTTAAAATAACTTCTCCATGATAGTCGGTTAAGGTTAACCAGCTCCATGCAAAAATTGCTTTACCCACTCCCGCATAATCCCATTGTTTGTTTTCAATTGCCCACTCAATCATTTTCACATTGTTTTGGCCAATGTCATAATAATGAGAGCGCCAAAATGAAGCAGCGTTATCACTACCAACAGTATATCCCATACGGTCAAAGTTGCTTAGTGTAGCACTGTAGACAAAGTTTTGTGTATACGCTCCAATAAAACGAATATCGTTTAAAGGACCGTGTCCACCATAGTTACCACCCATTGATGAAACAATTTGTGGCAATAAGGTTTCTGGCGCCACCTTAACGTCATAGTTAGGGTTCTTATACGCCTCATCTATTTTTTTAGAACAAGCTGCACCCATTACTACAAGTGCGCCTAGAACTAAGAGATGTTTAAAATTATATTTCATATCTTATTGTTATTTATTTATTAAAAAGAAGTTCTAAATCCAACGTTGAAACTAACTGGTGCACCCATGTTACCGTAGTCAAATCCAAATCCACTTACACCACGGCTAGCCGCAGAGTTAGCGCCTACTGCAGGATCTGCACCACTATAGTTGGTAATTAGAATTAAATCATTAACTGTTAAGAAAGCTGAAAGCGATTTAACTTGTTTTGCAAAACTTCCCTTAAGGTATTTTTTAAGATTATAGCTTAAAGAAATGTCTCTTAATCTAAACCAGTTAATGTCCTTTTCAATAAACGCCTCTTCTGGCATTGTTGAGTAATACGTGTAGTTGTTATTTGGAATGAACTTAACATTGTTCTTAGTTGGTGTTGCGGTATTTTCTTTACCATCTTTTAATACACCGTCAACTAATACTTCAGCAAAACGCATTGCAGTTCTGTTACTTCTACCAATAGTAGTTAGGTATCTGTCGGTCGCATTAAAGATATCGCCACCCACTTTAATATCCCATAAGAATGATAATCTCAAATCTTTATAAGTAATATTATTTAACCAACCAATGGTAAAGTCTGGATTACGATCGCCACGTACTTTAAACACGTTTTCCAATAAAGGAATACCTGTTGTTGGGTTTACTAAAATTTGTCCTGCATTGTTACGCGCATAACCATATGAAGTGATGGTTGTAGTTGGTCCACCATTTACTAAACCACCTCTAGCATTTGCGTATACCCAAGTATCAGAAATATAAAATTCTGGAACGTTAGAAGGCAATGAAGTTACCTTATTGCGCATTCTGTTAAAGTTCATTCTTGTATTCCAAGTGAAATCTTTTTTAGCAACGATTTGATAGTCTAATACAATTTCCAAACCTGTGTTTTCGTTTGAACCCACGTTTAAGGTATTTAATACATAACCCGTTGCATAACTTGCTCTGAAGTTTTCAGCAATCAAATCTTTGTTTTCAGTTTTATAATATGTAACCTCTGTGCTTAAACGATTGTTAAACAATTTAACCTCTGTACCAATTTCGAAAGTTTTTTGTCTTTCTGGCGTTAAGTAAGGGTTTGCGTTAGTGAAATCATAATAGTATCCACCACCACTACCGGTATTAAAGTTTAAGATAGATTGATTCGCATAAGGAGAACTTGAACGTGCTGTGCTCGCCAAAGATCCTCTCATTTTCCAGTAGTTTACTTTTTGTTTTAAAGAAGGGAAGATGTCCGTCATAATCACACTCATACTTCCTGCAGGGTAATTATAAGAACGACTTGCTGTTGGGAAGATAGAAGACTCTTCAAAACGGTGAGAATAAGTAAAGAATACTTTATTGTCATAGTTTACAGCAGCTTCACCAAAATAAGCGGCTTGTCTGTTAATATTATAGTTTGGTAAACCAAAACGAGTCATATTACTATTTCTAATTCTAGTAGCAACTAAAGTATTCGCACTATCTGTTCTACTTGCATCGGTTAAGTTGTTACCGAAAATAGAAGTGGTTTGTGTTTCATAATCCTGCCACATATTACCCACCATTAAGCGGGTGTTGATTTTACCAAAGCTTTTCTTAGCAGTAGCAGTAACGGTGTGGTTATAACCATAATAATTACGATAGTAATTTTCCAAGGCTCCTTTTTGAGCTCTTGTTAAGAAATAAGAAGAAGAATCCCACTTCGTATAACCTTGTTGGCTATAGGTATCATAACCTACACGACCATTAATAGTTAACCATTTTGTAGGATTGTAGGTAACCGCCAAAGTAGCAATAGATCTTGTTACTTCGTCACGGCTCCTGTTTCTATAAACGTTGAACAATGGATTGTCCAATTCTCCATTTGGATTGCTTGTAAACAATGGTTTTTTCAAACCATCTGTTGTTTTCCAATCGGTGATATCATTGTCAACCGGCCATGCTAATAAGTTTAACAAATATCCACTCACACCTCTTAATGGCTTGTCGTTGGTACTTGTAACTACACTATAGCTAGGAGAAATTTCTAATTTATTATTAAAGAATTTATGATTAGAAACTACACGGAAGTTTTGCTTTGTATAATGGTTTGTTGGAACCGGTGATTTTTCATCTACAAATGCAGCTGAAAAACGTATAGAGTGATTCTTTACACCATAGTCCATTGAAATGTTTTGGTTTTTAGACATACTTGATTGGAAGAAGTTGTGCAAGTTGTCATAGGTTTTCGTTCCATTAGGAAACTCTTGACCAAAATATTGGAAGATATCACTAGGTACACCGTTTAAACCCGCATCATACTTTGTAAAGATTTTTGGATATCTAACATAGGTTGAACTTCTAAAGCTATTGTCATAAGCAATATTCAATTTACCAGTTGTACTAGTTCCTTTTTTAGTTGTAATTACGATTGCTCCAGAACTTGCTTGGCTACCATATAAGGCAGTCGCTTCAGGTCCTTTTAATACCGTTACGTTTTCGATATCGTTCGGGTTTAAATCCGAAATACGATTGCTATAGTCATTAGATCTGTTCTCTGTAGAAACACTCGCACTAGTTGGCTTAACAGCCAAACCTGTGTTACGGTTGTTTTCTTGAACAGAAGAGTTATCAACGATAACACCATCAATAATGAATAAAGGAGAGTTGTCTAATGATAATGAGTTAAACCCTCTTAATACAATCTGAGAACTTGCACCTGCAAGACCACTTGTTGGATTAATGGTTAAACCTGCAACACGACCTTGTAAGCTATTTACAAAGTTATTACGTTGAGATTCAGCAATATCTGCGCCCTTTAATTTTTGAACAGAGTAACCCAATTCTTTTGGATTACGCTTAATGTCCATGGCAGTAACAACTACTTCTTCAAGTAAGTTATCTACCGCGCTTAGGCGAACATTGTAAACGGCTTTGTTACCTACTTTAACATTTTTGGATTCGTATCCAACAAATGAAACAGTAAGCGTTTGTCCTGCGGACGCGCTAATTGAGAAATTACCATCCTTGTCGGTTAGGGTGGCTGATTTTGTTCCTTTAATCACAACGGTAACGTTTGCAAGGGGAGCGTCGTCAGTTCCAGTAACCTTTCCCGATACAGTGGTTTGTTGTGCATTTACCATTGTAGTGCTAAATATTAGCGCCAATAGTAAAGTCCATAATCCTTTGATTTGCATAAATGTGCTCTTTGGGTTAATTAATAAGTTGAGCTTGTCAACTCGCCAATGAAATTAGCGCTTTTGCATTTTATTAACAAATCTTTGAATAGCAAATTTTATCAACGGTAATAGATATTAATCTATAAAAACGGGGTGGTCAAGCTGAAGCAGGGTATTCTAGGATAAAACGGATGCTCTTTCTGGGGCTTTATTTCCCTGGGTGAACTGTAGGGGGTAATTATCCAATAAATCCTGAACATTTGCTAAAAGGTCCCTGGCGTTGCCTAATTCATATTTATGCTTTCGTTTCCATAGTTGGCGCAGGTTGTTGGCGAGCTGCTTTGCGATGGGTGCAGCGGTGTCAATTTTACCAAAAACCAATTCTGGGTTTTGGTGTTTTACTAAAGTAAATGCGGCTCTATACAATGCTAAAACAGATCCTGGTTTAAACCTTAACACATTATATAAATGTATAAAATCCAAAAGCAACCAGATAATTTGTTGATGTCCATGTTTTGTGATGGTACCATTTAACAAATAAAATTTCTGTTCAAATTCATTAGTAGAAATAATGGGTGCATTTAGCTTAATGCACGAAAAGGCTTGCTGGGCTTTGATTTGAATGGTATGCGCACTGATAATAATAATTGCATTAAAGGTTTGATTCAAATATTTAAATTGAATCTTACCAGCTATTTTTTGTTGTGATTTTTCTTGAACATACAATTCAAAATCATCGGTAGCTAATGCAACTGGTTCCAGTTTGGAACTGTTAGTAATTTGATGTTGAACAAACATGGCATGATATTTTTTGGTTAAAAAATTCACACCAAGAAAAATGAAAGGGAATTACGTTTTTATATTTTGACGGTAATTGTCCTCATCTATTTTACCACCGCGGAGTTCGACTCTCTCGGTTGGTACCCACTTAAGGGTTCTTGATGATGGAACAAAATTAGGGATTTAGCCGTTTCGGGCCAAAAAAAAGGCCGGTAAAACCAGCCTTTTTGATATTTATATATTGATTATCAATGCATTACTAATAATCTGTGAAATCGTCCTCCTCGAAGTTCATGGAGCCTAAGTTCATCATGCTACCCATCAAATCCTTGAATTCAATTTTTCCGTCAATCATCTTTTTGCTAATTAAGGAATAGGATGATAAACCATGTAAAACGAACTCCATTAATAAAGCAGCTTGTTTTTCATCGGCCTGCGGAAAGTGTTTTTTAACAATGCCAAACAAGCCGTCCACTTTATACAAAGCCATTATTTTTTCTTCGTCTTTCATATCCAACAATAAATCCAAATGATTGCCTGCATCAAACCATTTTGTAATGAGTGCATATGGATTTTCAGGTTGCTTTGTTTCTGCATTTGGTGTTGCAGATTTTTTAATTGGCTTTTTCTTTTTTACATCATCCGGATTTGGAAAATATGAAACGAATAAGGTACGAATAGATTTGTTCAATAAATTCAAAGCCACTTCATAAGGCCCTTCTTGTTCCCCTTCATATACCAATTCAATTTTTCCAGTGATGGCAGGAATAATTCCAGACAAATCACTGATCCAAATTTGTGTATGTTTTTCATTGTGAATAATAGCTCTTCTTTCTGCACTACTCACCGCAGCCTCATACGCAGCAATGGTTAGACGCGCACTCACGCCACTTTTTTTATCTACAAACTCATTACTTCTTGCTTCAAAAGATACCTGTTCAATTAATCTTTTTACCAAATCACTTACTTCCACTTTTTCTTTTTGCGTTGGTAAAATATTGGCTTCTTGTTCGGTAATGGCTAAAGAAGTTTCAATGCTTTTTGGATAGTGTGTTAAAATTTGACTTTCAATTCTATCCTTTA